>JAPCWD010000017.1 GCA_025943965.1 Synergistaceae bacterium DZ-S4 | reverse complement strand
CAAACACTTTGCTGGCTGGGGAGAGTTGATGAGTGATCCGGTTATAGCTACGGCAATGCTTGACCGCCTGCTGCATCACGCTCATGTTATTAACATACGCGGTGAAACATATCGACTAAGAGGAAGGGCAAAGGCCGGGTTTGTTTCTGTTCCTCCCGCTGTAATTAATCCGGCGTTATCTTAACCGGCTGAGGAAGTCCGGCGTTGGGTCAAATTTCAACCGGCCGTTTGGGTCAAATTTATCCCGGCGTTGACAGCATTGGCATCTGGACTTATAACATTGAAACTGTCCTGGCAGAAAAAGCAGAAACTATTTTGAGAAGGGGAGAACTGAATACAAGACCGAGGGATTTTTACGATGTATATATACTAACTAAAACCCAGAGTATTAACAATAAAGTATTTGCTGAGGCACTGAGATCAACTGCGGCACATAGGGGAACAAATCATATTTTTAAAAATATCAGCAATCGATTGGAAGAAATTGAAGAAAGCGAAACGTTGAGAGCCAGATGGAATAGGTACACAAAAGATTATAGATATGCGGATAAAATCTCGTACGAGGATATCACGGGTGCATTAAAAGCTTTGATCAATAATTTTTGATTCTTAATCTTTTTTACGAAAATACGCATTTGCAAAATGATTTAAGTATATTTGTAAAATGATACCTCTAAAAACGTTCAAATTTCGCAAACTTGGAAGTGGCAGGCATCATTATAAAACGTTCTTTAGACTTCGTTGCGTTCGCTCTGAACGAGAGAGCGAACGCAACGAAGAAATATGAGATGCGATCATTTTTCCTATACGGCCGTAGGATAACTATCCAGGGTAAACTATAAGACTCCACACCTAATATCCTAACCTATCTACTCACAACTAATTCACTCCCAGACTTTCTTCACAACAGCTTCACTATCGCTTCACAACTGTTTCACGCGACGTGTTTTGTCGCAGTTTCACAATTGTAAAAGCCCTCTTGACACTATCAACAATAGCCATATTATAAGACAATAAATCAATAACATTCACTTGAGGGATGGTGTCAACAATGGAGATGTCGGTAGAAAGGATAGCTGAAGAGACCATGGAGCACTGGATGATCTACTTCCCGAGAGTCTGGAAAAAGGCAGACCGTGTGGAAGCAAAGAAACTCGCAATGTTGTTGGCAAAATTAACGAAAAAAGAGATGACCAATTTACAGAAGATAGTCCCCGGGATGAGCGACTACGAAGCCTGGACCGAGACGATGCAGGAATACTGCATCACCCCCTATCCGCCCGATATCCCAAAAGCAGAGAAGCGGGTGGAGAATGTGGAAATGACGAAGGAGAAGAAAAAACGAGAGGTACGTCAATCTCAAACAAAACTTTTTGATTGAAATACTAAGAATCAGAAGATGGACAAAAGGGCCAAGTAGTTCATCTCCGCTAACGTGAGGAACAATACACCCAACAAATATAGGTCTGGTCAATTTGAACTTATCGGTTTAATGTTCTTCCAATCAATTTGCTCATCAGGTTATATGTGGGCGATCAACACATATCGACATCTACCTTTGCGAGCACTTCCAGAGTGCCATAGGATGGTTTTGGATACGATCCAATATTTCGTGTGATCCAAAAAGGAGATCCGGCTGATATGTTTTTTTCCTAAAGGCATTGAGGAATTCCTTTTCGTTATTTTCCATCTGCAATAAATCATTAAGCCAGGCTTTGACTTCTACCTGAGCTGTTTTAAGATCAAAATGGTCCTTGTTTCGCAAAACAGGATAAAGATCTGTCTTGATACGCATCTGAGTTACCAGATCAACCGTGCCTGTCTGAAACTCAAGAGGAGGCGAATCTGCCCCGATTGCACTGTAAAATACAACGCACTTCCTTAACATTTGCTTCTGAGACACATCAAACAAACCAAATTTAACCAGGTTATGAATATCATAAAGGTCTCTCGGGGCCGTTCGATTCATTAATGCGACGATTTTACTTCCAAATATTTCAACTGGATCCACGTTAAGTACAGATACTCCTGCCGGTTGCCAGGTCGATTCGAAATGCCTTTGTCCGATTTCAAGAATATGGCATCGAAGCATATAATTGATTTCGACCTTAATGTTATCCTTCATTCCTCCGGAGTTGATGTATTCATAAACATAGGAATCCAGAGCATAATATTGCTTTGATTTGGGACTCAATGAATAGCCGTCAGCTCTCATATATTTCTCGATTCGGTCACTGATTATTGATTTCATAGCCAGCATTTCATCGCGGCCGACATTTTCAGAAAAGTCCAGATCAATATCAACGGATAACCTTGGCAAGTTAAGGATCGTCAGATTGATTGCTGTTCCGCCCTTCAACGCGAGGGATTTTCCAAGCACTGCATCATTTTCGAAAAATTTCAGTATTTCAGTTAATCTGCATACTTTCTCATAGGTATCCCGGACAAACCCAAGCTCCTTGGCTTGCTTTCCCAATAATAGTTTGCTCCATTCAGGCACTACAGATCGACCCCCTTACCGGTTATTGATTTTATGTTCTCAGGGGCAAAAATCATCCAGTCCTCGTGTAAGACAAAGTGTTTTGAAAGGGCATCTTTTTCGGAATAAAGATATTTCTTTGCTTTGGGAATTTTGCTTTTACAGTGATCAAAGAACGGTTTTACAAGACCCAGCTGTTCCGAAAATTCTGCGAGCAAGAAACCGGATCTTTGATATAAATTTGCCTGACCATAATCGTCAAGATATTTTATAAGCTTCTCGGGTTTTAATGCAGGAACCAGCATCAGGCAACGAAGAAGTTCCTCCAGGCCTCCAATTTTCTCAAAGGAACAGATACTGTCAATGACGGTCCTTTCAATATCTGTGACTCTGATTCCGGTATTGGTCGTAATTACCCCGGGATCAATTCTCGGTGAAACTCTCGTATAGGTTATCCCGTCATAATTAAAATTCCTGAATCTGCTGGTTGTCGTTACATAGACTTCATGAAATACTTGATTGGCGTAGCCAAAGTATTCAAATGCACTGTGATACGAAACGTAAGCATCGTCAGCAATACGCGTTGCAATCAAAAATCGATTTGAGACAGGCTGCTTCGTTTCAAGGCTGATAGTTGCATAAAGGTCTCTGCGAATCCGTTCAATATATCCAGCATTGACATAATCATGAAGCAAAGAGTGTGCCGCTTTTTCGGTTCCTACTATGGCAACAGCATCTTGACGAGAAAAGCAGCCCAACTTAATTAGTTTATCCAGATATTTCATCACAACACCTCCATTCCTATTATCGCACAAAACATTCCTTATTTCCAATGTTTTGTGTAAAATTAGGAACGGATATTCTTGAATATGCACACAACATTCCTTAAAAGAAATGTTGTGAGTAAATACAGGAATGGAATTCAGCCGTAACCATTTGGCCTTTTTCTACTGTTTCAGGACAAGGCTAAGTAATTGCCAAGTATGTTCGTATGATACGAGCAGTTGCTCAGCAGTCGTAGGAGCAGGTTAAGACTCCGCACGGCGGAGAATTAAAGATTCAAGAACCGGTTAACCGCAGCTTGGAAAGCTGCAAATTCTCCGCGATGCGAAGCGATGCAAATTCCCCGCAGCGAGATCATTGCTGCAAATTCACCGCGAGTGCATTTCTCGTAAATTCTCCGGCGGATGCCCTCTCCGCCCGCCTTTACGACTGCTTGCCTACGCTTGCCAATTGCTTGCCGCCGGTGCTCTCCCCGGCCGCTTTTACTACCATTGGGACTTTGCGATAATACGCAAATGATCCCCTTTCTAATGACAGGGACCGATCTCTACCATCGGTCCCTGTTTTTTCTTTCCCGGCAAAAGCCTTTCCTGTTTTTCGAAAACAGTTCCAAAAATCAAAACAGCCTTTTGAAATTCCGGGGATTTTTAGCTTGCGACAAACATTTTATCCAATAGGAATTCCTGTCTATGACTGATTTTATTGTTTTTACGGACAATACGTTTTGGATAAATCTACTGCAGCAATTATAAAATTATCCATACTTATCCATACTTCATCTGCAGAAACACGGCGAGACAGAGCCGACGGCGCTAAGGCTTAGAGCCACTCGCGCGATCCAATAGAGCCGGCCTGCGCGCTGCATAGAGCCACCTTCCTAAAACTCCTGTAAGGTTCAAAATACGGCTGACTGGATCGAAAGGCTTATACACTCACAGACCAAGGATCACCAGGACTTCTTCTATCTTTTTTCTCAATGGGGCGTCCACCTTCATGGCTGCTTCAAATCTTCTTCTCGCCTGAGTCACGCCGGAATCAGACAACCGGTAAAGGCATCCGATCTCCCTCAGCTTTGCCGCGCTGTAACGGTGGCATAAATATATTCCGGCAAATCGCGCAGTTCTTTTGTCATCCGGAAAGATTTCCAGGGCTGCCTCTTGGATCATTTTCGGATCCGTTTTTTCTTTAAGTTCCGTCAACGCAGGAAGATCCCTGTCCAAAGTCCTTCCATCAAGCTCGTTCTCTTTGATGCGGCGAACAAAATCTTCGCTCCCCAATATGGTCGAAGCTACTACTCCTGCAAGCGGGTCAATGTAGCCTCCGTTGACCTTTTCTATTACATAATTTCTGTAGTCCCTGCGAGACTGTGTGGGGTCCGTGCCAAAATATCCGAGAATGAATCCTGTTTTGAGCCAGGACGGAGAACTTCTCTCTGTGTAATAACTGTAACTTGACCAGCGATACTCTTCCGGAGACCTGACCATTCCCGCTCTGACCGGATTCAGATGGATGTAGCGTGAAAGCTCTGTAGCGTAGGCATCGGCTTCAACCAGGACAGCTTTGTAGCGTCCCTGCAAAAGGTGTCCCGTTCGTTTTCTTTTGATATTAAAAAAGTTGGTGTAGGAACTGTTGATGTATTTCATTATCTGAGAGAGATTACCCTGCGGGGTCTCGATCATCAAGTGATAATGGTTCGACATAAGGCAATAGGCGTGAACGACAGCTTCGTATTTTTCTTGAGCGGATGCAAGGTAAGAAAGGAAGATTTCACGTTCGGTGTTACTTTCGAAAATATCCTTCCGTTCATTTCCCCTTGAGGTAACATGATAAAAAGCTCCGGGATATTCTATCCGCAAAGGCCTCGCCATGTTTTCGCCTCCTTGATCTCTGTTTTTTTAGACAATAAACAGCCTCAATTTTTATGGAAACAGGGCATTATGTCAAATGTGTAGGTCTGACCCCAATTATTTTCAGTTCTAAACGGCCGTATGATCACTATCCAGGGTAAACGATAAGACTTCACACCTAATATCCTAACCCACGGACTCTTAACTAATTCAGTCTCCGCCAGCATTTACAACTGCTTGCCAACCCGGTATCTTGCCTCCGTATGCTCTAACCCATTGATTCCCAACTGATTTGCCATCGATTTCCGACAGACTCCCGGCAGACGCACTCTCTGCCTGCCTTTACTACCGCTTGCCTATCGCTTGCCAGGCCGGATGACCCTCCCGGCCCACCCCCCTTGACACTATCAACAATAGCCATATTATAAGACAATAAATCAATAACATTCACTTGAGGGATGGTGTCAACAATGGAGATGTCGGTAGAAAGGATAGCTGAAGAGACCATGGAGCACTGGATGATCTACTTCCCGAGAGTCTGGAAAAAGGCCGACCGTGTGGAAGCAAAGAAGTATGCAACGAAGCAGGCGGAAAGAACGAAGAAAGCCATGACCAATTTGCAGAAGATAGTCCCCGGGATGAGCGACTACGAAGCCTGGACCGAAACCATGCAGGAATACTGCATCACCCCCTATCCGCCCGATATACCGAAAGGAAAGAAGCAGACAGAAGCCAAGTCTGCTCGGCAAGCAGTTGGCAAGCAATAGGCAAGCATTGGCAAACGATTGTAAAAGTAGGAGGAGACTGAATCCGCACGGGAGTCAATAGGGAATCAATTGTAAGTCAATTGGGCAATACGGAGAAAGCATAAGAAGGACATAGGTGCTGTCTGAAGGGCCGGTATTCCTTGATATTTCAAAATATCTCGTTTATACTGGCTTAGAGGCCGCCTTGTGGTACGGTGAGTTTTTGCGAATGCGAAGATGCCGCCGTAATTGGTGGCTCTTTTTATATTTGGAGTGAGAACCTTCTTTCTCTTTTTTCCAACCTGTTTCGGGAATGTCAGGGGCTTTGGGTGCTCTTGGCAAAATACTGATTTACACCATTACCATACACATTTTTTAACAAATCGCATATATTAATATGGCTTCCCAGAGTCCGTGATTGTCCCCCTTTTCCTTGGCGGGATATTGGCAGAAATGCCATGAGCCGGACTCAAAAGGGAAGTTTTTTATTTTCTCAAATTGCAAGATCATAGTTCAGGTTTCTATCATTTCTACGTCAGTGGTGAAAACCATTCAGGCCCTCGTCCCAAAAATTTGACTTTATGCAGCATTTCTCCCATAATAATTTCAATATCCCCTGGCTGCCACATAGGCTGTCCTTGTAATGAGGGAAGTGCCACGCGCAGAGGGGATATTTGTTTTGCCAAGATGTAGTCCGACATCACCGTGATTGAGTCTTTAAACCAAACCGCTATTTGTATTTTGCCGTAACCCACCGATTCCCAACCGATTTGCTATTGACTCCCAATGACTCCCGGCGGATGCACTCTCCGCCCGCCTTTACAACTGCTCGCCCATGCTTGCCCGGCCGGAGGACCCTCCCGACCCATACTGTCAATTGTGTAGGCCTGACCCTAAGGTTCCATTAGATTCCTCGGCACTTCCAAAGTGCCATTGGATGATTCTTTACACGTTCAAGCATTTCACCGTGAAAAAGCAATTCCGGGCGGTAATCTTTGTTTCTGAAAGCATCACAAAAAGAACGTTCGGCATCAGTCTGCACGAGCAGTTCAGTCAGGTATGTCTTTACTCTGTTCTGTGCCGCAGCAAGGTCAAACCTTTCAGTCCTTCTGATGACCGGTAAGAGATCCGTTTTAATTTTATATTTTGTTAAGCTGTCGATCCTGTCAATATCAAAGGTTTCCGGTGCTCGCTCACCACAGACTGCGCTGTAGTAAACTACACACCGGCGAAGCATATCTTGCTCAGCTTCATCAAATAATCCATAGTTAAGCATGTTGTTAATGTCATATAGATCCCTGGCAGCAGCTCTTGACAGCAGTGCGACTATCTTGCCTGCGAATATCTCTATTGGAGCAACGGAGAGCACCTCGGCGGCAGACATATAACCATGCACTTTTACACTTCTGTATTTAAGGGGAAACACATGGCTGCGCAACGAGTAGTTCAGTTCTATTTTAATATTGTCTCTGACCTCCGCAGAGTTAGTGTAGACGAAAAAGAAGGAGTCAAGTGAATGATATGTTTTGGATCTGTTGCTTAGATCATATCCTTCAGCTGCCATATATCTCCGAATTATCTCTGTGATATCCATCCGCTCTGATATCATCTCATCCCTGCTGTTGTTCTTTGCGTAATCAAGGTCTATGTCCACGGAGAGACGGGGCAGATCAAATATCGTCAGATTGATTGCCGTTCCTCCTTTGAGAGCTAAGCTCTCTTTTAGCAACGGGTCACTTTGCATGAAACTTAAAACTGAAGAGAGTCTGCAGACTTTCTCATATGTATCGCGGATGAACCCAAGTTTTTGTGACTCTTGGGAGAGCCTGCTTTTTTCATACGTCCGCATTTACGTCTGCCCCCTTCGATACTAGCTTCATCAGGTCCGGAGGCACGACCAGTTTCCATCGTTTGTTGAAGGTGTTAGGCTCATGTTCTATGCCGGTATAAAGATAGCGGACGCTGCTTTTGAGCTTGCTTTTACAAACCTCGAAAAAGTTGTCAGAAATGCGCAGCTGCTTTTTCAGGTGCTCGAGGATATATCCCGTTTTCTGATATAGGACCTGCTTGTGATAAGCTTCAAGGTAAAGCAGAAGTTTTTCTTCGTCTGCATAGTTTATAAGCTCCAAACATCGCAGCAGTTCTTCCAAGCCGCCTATTTTATCAAAGTCATTGATACTGTCCAGGATAGTACGCTCCATATCCGTTACACGGACACCATCTTCCTTCAGGCTGACACCAGCTTCTATCCGAGGAGCCACATAACGGTACGTTATGTGGTCGTATTCGAAGTCAACAAAACGTCCTTCGCCGGATACATAGACTTCGTAGAAAACCTGGTTTGCATAACCGTAATATTCAAAGGCCGAATGGTGTGAAATGTAGTTATCGCGCAATATATTTGTTGCTATAAGGTAGCGGTTAGCGACCGGCCCTTTTGTTTCCATACTTATGGCCACAAAAAGATCGCGTCGCACGGATTCAATATACCCCTTACGCTTATACTCCTTTATCAGGGAATCCGCTGTGTACTTGTTTTTTGTCAATCTTTCAACATCAGAGCGAGAAAAGCATTTTAGGTCGACCAAACGCTCATAGTATTTCATCAACACCACCTCATGCTTTGATTTTAACATATAATAGCTGTAATACCAACCATTATATGCAATATATAAAGTGATATTTTATTTTAAACACGCTATCGCTTCAATATAAACGTTTTTGTGTTAAAAATAAAGTGGCTGAGTAAGTCAGCGGAGTCACTTGCCTGGATAACACCTAATACGATAGAAGGTAAAGATACCCTATCTCCTTTAGCTTAGCCCCGCTATACCGATGATTCGAATGAATACCTTGCTGTCAATTGTGTAGGTATGCCCCCTTGAGTTCTTCAAAAGCATGGCATATGTTATTAAACGAACCCTTTTGACAAAAGATGCACTATAAGTTAGTGTATTTATCAGCCCTGATTGCAAACCAGTCGTCGGGTATTGGACCCCCGCCTGATGTAGCAAACCGGGGCGCTCTTTTTACCATTCTTGACAAGGCCGTCTTAATTATTTAGACTGCAATCGCCCCGTGCACGTCCTCTCCCAGGGAATTGCACCCTGGATAAGTCGGACGGGGCTTTTTTACCTTGAGTGAGGACCTTCTCGATTTTTTTTCAACCTGTTTCGGGAATGTCAAGGGCTTTTGGTGCTGTTGGCAAAATGCTGATTTACACCATTACCATACACATTTTTTAACAAATCGGATATACTAATGAGGCTTCCCTGAGTCCGTGATTGTCCCCCTTTTCTTGGCGGGATATTGGCAGAAATGCCATGAGCGGGACTCAAAAGGGGAGTTTTTTATTTTCTCAAATCGCAAGGTCATAGTTCAGGTATCGCTCATTCCTAAGTTAATGACGAAAACGATCCAAGTCCCAGCCCTAAGAATTTTGACTTTATGCGCGATTTGGCCCATATCTATTTCAGTATCCCCTGTCTGCCACATATGCTGCCCTTGTAATGAGGGAAGTGCAGCGCGCAGAGGGGATACTTGTATTCTGTGATAACATCATCCATCATCACCGTGACTGGATCTTTAAACTAAACCAGCATTTGTCTTTTGTATCGGCCCACAGTTTTTCCAAACAATAAACAGGCTCAATTTTTTCTGGAAACAGGGTATTATGTCAAATGTGTAGGTCTGACCCCAATTATTTCCTAGGCTGTACAACTCCGGCTTGTTTTGCAGCCGAGGCGAGACCTTTATTCTGTTCTTTGATTTCGGCCCTAAGTTTTAGACGCCGGTCATCTTCAACTTCCTGGCGACGCGTCTGTAACGCAAAATAGCTGTGTCCAAGGGCTACGACCTCTTTTCTGGGATCTGCACTTTGGACGATCAGGTAACATGCAAATCTGGACAAAAAGACTGACTTTATTTGTCTTTAGGCACCCTTAGCGAGTTCGATCATTTCGTCGACGTCGACGAAATGATCGTCGATCTTTTGGTGACTATTTATACACGCCTGCTTTGCTTTTTCAATGACTTCTTCGAAGTTGCGATAGTTAATATATTCAAGAGCCTTTGACAAATCGCGGCTGCTCCAGAATTCAACTCCGTCGGGATCTGTTCTTTTGATATTGTCAAAAATATTTATCGTAACCGACCTCCTAAATATTTGGTATGTAATGCATTGTGTCCGACTATATAAATTTATAAAAACTTTTCTATTCAAAAGGTTATCAGATAAACGCCTTGTAATTTCATATCCTATAAACCTATTTTTGATTACCTTTGTCAACGATCATGTCAATTAAGCATACCATAAGAATTCATATTTGAAAAGAAGATAGCGGAGAGACATCGATAAGAGTACACGTACAATTAAAGCTATCGTTGTATTAATCGTTGCAATTTAAATCTATTTTTTCGCTATCGTTGCACAACGATTGCAACGATAGCGGCAGTGACTGCCGTCGCCGGAGAGTTTGGTGGGACCCCAGCCGGTGAATTCAGTTTTTAAGACTTACGGGCTAATTCTCCGCAACGCAAGCATCGCAAAGCGTTGCAAATTCACCGCGATGCGAAGCGAGCAAATTCTTCAGCGATCAGGTTTTCGGATTGCGAATTCTCCGCAGCCCAGAGGCTGCAAATTCCCAGCGGCTCCATGAGCCGCAATTCTCCGGCGTTGACAAAAATGTATGTTGCAGTGTAAATGGTTCCAATGAGGGGGTCTTTAAGAGATGATCGAGATCCGCGGAAAATACAATACGGCTAAGGTCTTCACTGACAATATCGAACCATCTGCCGGCGCGCAGATATTAGAGCTCTGCAATCAGTCTTTTGCCGAGGGCAGCCGTATACGTATAATGCCTGATGTTCACACAGGAGCAGGCTGTACGATCGGCACTACTATGACGATCAGGGATAAAGTGGTGCCGAACCTTGTTGGTGTAGACATAGGCTGTGGCATGACAGTTGCATATATCGACACTTATTCGATCGACTACTTTAAACTGGACGAATTTATCAGAAGTTATATACCAAGCGGGTTTTCAATAAATAAGGATCCGCTTAACATTGCCTCTTCGATAGACCTCAGTGAACTTGAATGCGGCAAACATGTTGAAATAGACAAGGCATACAGAAGTATAGGAAGCCTTGGCGGCGGCAACCATTTTATTGAGATTGACAAAGACACGAGGGGAAATTACTGTCTGGTCGTCCATTCAGGAAGCCGGCACCTGGGACTTGAGGTCGCTGAGTGGTATCAGGACGCCGCCTGGAAACTCCGCAAGTGCGTATCTGAAAACACGGAACTTCCGCCGAAAGCTTTAGCTTACCTGGAGGATGATATCTTCTCTAAGGACGGCAGATCAAACAAGCTCTTCACTTCATACATCCACGATATGAAAATAGTTCAGAAATTTGCGCAAATAAACAGGCAGGCGATAGCAGACCGCATCTGCGGACATATGGGCTGGAAGATAAATGATACCTTCACTACAATACATAACTATATAGACACCGGCAAAATGATTTTGCGCAAGGGTGCGGTGTCCGCACAGAAAGGAGAACGCCTGCTTATCCCGATAAATATGCGTGATGGCAGCCTGCTTTGTATAGGCAAGGGAAATCCGGACTGGAACTTTTCGGCCCCGCACGGAGCAGGACGCCTGATGTCGCGCACTATGGCAATGGAGGTATGCAGCATGAACGAATATAGGAAGTCCATGGAGGGGATATATACCACCTCGGTCAGCTGCGATACACTGGACGAGTGTCCCGAAGCCTATAAGCCGATGAACGAGATAATCACAAATATCTCAGATACTGCGGATATTACAGATCATCTGCGGCCGGTTTATAACTTTAAGGCTTCAGAGAGGCAAGGCTGGCGCAGAAGAAAAGGAGGCTATGGCCCAGGTGATCATTAATAATAATTGCTTGTTTGGAGGAGTAATAAGATGACAGATGCGGTAAAACCCGAAATATCATTTAAATTGCTTAACAAGATAGACATTAGGGTCGGAGAAATACTGAATGTGGCAGACGTGCCCGATTCGCAGAAACTTGTCAGGCTGACAGTTGATTTCGGCACTTTTAAACGCAATATACTCGTTGGAATGAAGCAGGAGAGGAAAAACCCGAAAGAGATAGAGGGTAAGCAGGCTCTGTTTGTTGTAAACCTGCCGCCTAAAAAAATGGCCGGAGAAGTGTCTGAGGGTATGCTCTTTGATATCGGTTACGAAGACGGGATAACACCCGTCCTTGCACAGCCTGAAACTCCGGTGCCCAACGGGACAAGAGCCTGCTGATCCACGCGACATTTTCGTCGCAGCTTCCCCGCAGATGCCCTCCCCGCCCGCCTAGCGGCATCTTCCCTTCGCTTGTAGTCTTAGGTTGATTTTACAAATATACTTAAATTATATATAATATAAGTATATTTGTAAAAGAGGTGATAATCGTGGATCATCCTGAAAAGCTGAAAAAACTAATTCAGAAGCAACACGGGACAGTTCTAAGTTCGGATCTTGATAGAAATGAGATCCCCAGAGTTTACCTGCGGAAGATGCTGTCAGAGGGGCAGCTTGAAAGAGTAGGCAGGGGTGTTTATGTGTCAGTTGATTCCATTGAGGATGAAATGTATTTCATGCAAACTAAATATCCGAAGCTGATCTACTCTCATGAAACAGCCCTATATTTGCATGGCCTTTCGGATAGGGCTCCCTTTCAATATTCAGCCTCTGTTCCAAGTGGATATAAAGTGGTTGGTAATGTGGCTGACCGGTTCAAAATCTACTACGTCAAGAAAGAACTTCATGAACAGGGAGTAGAAACTGTTAAAAGCGCCCATGGCAATCCGATCAGGACCTATATTCTTGAAAGAACGATCTGTGATCTGATCAGAAGCAGAAGCCGCGTAGACATCCAGATCCTGAATGACGCATTAAAACGATTTGTGAAATTAAAGTCAACGGATTACTCGATCCTCATGGATCATGCAAAAAAACTCAGAGTTGAAACTCCCCTCAAAAATTATCTGGAGGCGTTGCTATGAACGGAGAAGCTATGAGCCGTAAAATTTCGGTCCTTTGAGCTGGCGGTAAATTGACCCATAAATCTTTTAAAAATTAGTTCCCGCCTGACTAAGTCAGGCAATTCTCCGCGATGCGAAGCGAGCAAATTTCCCGCAGCGTGACCCTTGCTGCAAATTCACCGCAGCCCAAAGGCTACGAATTCACCACGAGTGCATTTCTCGTAAATTCCCTGATCCTGACCATGCCCCCTACGACCGCTCAGCAATCCCTCCTGATCTCGCAACGCATTCGAAGAAGTGTTGCTGGCTTGCCCGTCTTCCTCAAATCAATTTATAGGTGGTTCCGGGGCCTTGCTTTTGCTTAATTATTATTTTCTTCTTTACTAAATTGTTAAGGATCCGAATGGTCTTAGCTTTATCAAAACCAAGAGCGTCGTCCAATTCTTTTCTGGACAGCTCTTTTTCTTTCTTCAATAAATTGTATATTTTGATTTCATCTTTCGCCAAGTCTGAGGTATCAGTCCTTATAACAGGCAGAAGGATGGATATGCTGTTTTCTTCGATATGAAAATCTGGTTTGGATAAGCTGTTGATATACTCCCTGTTTATCCTGGCAATCCCAGTCCCAAACTTTTCTATGATCCCCAGGCGATAGAATACGCCGGATATGATCGGATTTCGCAATACTGATATGTTATAGTGCAGATATTCTTTCTTTGAAAGGCCGTTAGGCAGACCTCCCGGTGATTTAATTTCGATCAAATCATCATACATTGATATTTGAATATAAGAGTTTATGTCCCACACTCTGTGAATTATGGCATTAGCCAATGCTTCCCGAAAGGCTTCTCGGGGGATCATCTCTTTTTTTACTCTTTCATATCCTTCTATTTCTTCATATTGGTAGTACTGTTCAAAAATTGCTAATGCCCTGTAATATTGTGACAACAGCGATTTATTGTTGATTGTCTCTCTGTATAGGATCTGATCAACATCCGCTCCAAAACGGATGATATCGATTCCTGAAAAATTAATTTGGTTTTTGTCTGCCAGTAATTCTCCGGCAATATTGAAATACCCGCTAACATCGTACAGATTCAAAGTTCTTAAAATATCTAAATCTGTTCTTTTTATACCAGCCCGTTCATTTAACGCTTGTTTCAATACATTAAAACTTAAGTTTTGCGAAGATGCCTTTCGTTTTTCATAATCCATGTTGACCCCATTCAAAGCCAGCCTTGTTAACTCAGATCTGTCAACCTCAACGGTTGAAGTATCAGATCGCTTATATGTTTTTCCTCCCGAATAATACGGTGTGTCTCCGCCCTTTTTTACACGAAGCACAACAATGTTTTTCCCCTCTTTGTTTTCACTGGTTGTTGTAAATTGAGGGACAGGATCCAAAGAATCATTTATCATGTTTTCTATTTTGATGCACTCATTATCAATATTATCCAGACCCACAACATTTCCGGCATCATCAATACCAAATATAATTTCTTCGTCATTGTAGTTCGCGTAAGCGCTGACAGTCTTCAAAAATTTCTTGTTTATTTTCTCCTTAAACTCAAGGTTAAATCTTTCTTTGATGTCCATCCTGCCCCTCCTCTCATATTTCATAAAGATATCCTAGCATGAATAATTTATTAATGCAACGATAAAGCTATCGTTGCATTTATCGTTGCAATTTAAATCTATTTTTTAGTTATCGTTGCACAACGATTACAACGATAGCGGCAGCGACTGCCGTCGCTGGAAAGTTTGGTGGGACCCCAGCAGGTGAATTCTATCTTTAAGATTTATGGGCCAATTCTCCGCGATGCAAAACGATGCAAATTCCCCAGCGACCGGCCCTGTCGCGAATTCACCACGAGTGTATTTCTCGTAAATTCCCCGGCGGATGCACCCTCCGCCTGTCTCCCCTCTTGACACTATCAACAATAGTAATATTATAAGACAATAAATCAATAACATTCACTTGAGGGGTGGTGTCAATAATGGAGATGTCGGTAGAAAGAATAGCTGAAGAGACAATGGAGCACTGGATGATCTACTTCCCGAGAGTCTGGAAAAAGGCAGACCGTGAGGAAGCAAAGAAGTATGCAATGAAGCAGGCGGAAAGAACGAAAAAAGCCATGACCAATTTGCAGAAGATAGTCCCCGGGATGAGCGACTACGAAGCCTGGACCGAGACCATGCAGGAATACTGCATCACCCCCTATCCGCCCGAGATCCCGAAAGGAAAGAAGCAGACAGAAGCCAAGTCTGCTCGGCAAGCAGTTGGCAAGCAATAGGCCAGCAGTTGGCAAGCGGTTGTAAACGCAGGCGGAGACTGAATTAGAACGGGAGTCAATAGGGAATCTATAGCAAGTCGATTGGTTTAGGATCTGAAGATCCAGCCCTTTTTTCGTCTTCCCGGTATGCCTTTGATCAGGAAGGAGCTGTTCCTTGAACGAGGGACATTTCAAATCACCGTAACGACTGAACTATTTGGTGTGCGTTCCGAGATTTGGAATCCAGCCTTTGATTCTGACTTTCTCCGCGCTCTCGTCTTCCCCGAGTGTCTCCATCGGGGAACCAGTGGCTTAATACCTTGTCAAAATCTCAATAATCTCGTTGAACTCTCACTTATTCCATAAAAATCCCCAACATTTATTTAAAATACCTGTTTAATTAGATGCCATCTTGTGGATACTTATTGATATTGGTGATAATATCTAAAAGTACATTTGGATCGTTATGTATAATGCCTCAACAAATCTTACTTTCAAGTTAAAATATAAATATTCATAAATCATAGAGAAGATAAAGATCTGGGTCTCCTGATAAATTTATTGGCACCAAACTTTAATGTGGCTTGTTTCAAGATCGTTAAAGAGGAGGAACCAATGAAAAAACTGACAGAGGAAGACATAAAAAACAGATATATAACCCCTGCAATAGAAAGGGCAGGATGGGCCAAAGAACAGGTCTTTATGGAGCATTTCTTTACAAACGGTCAGGTCATAGTCAGGGGAAACAAAGTAACAAGGGGGAAACAAAAGAAAGCTGACTATCTTCTCACCCGTAAAGAGGGACACCGCCCCCTCGCTATAGTCGAAGCCAAAGATGCGGATCACTCTGTCGGAGACGGAATACAGCAAGCAATGGAATATGCCGGGATATTAAATATTCCTTTCGCCTATTCTTCCAATGGATGCGGTTTTATCGAACATGACTACTTTACCGGCGCAGAAACAGAACTCTCTCTGGATGAATTCCCTTCCGAAAATGAATTATGGGAACGCTATCTCACCGGAAAAAATATTGATCAAAAACAGGAAAGAATAATAGAGGAACCGGATCATTTCGATTCCTTATCTCGAAAAAAACCCCGTTACTATCAGCGTATAGCAATAGACAAAACGATTGAAGCCATCGCGAAAGGCCAACGAAGGGTCCTTCTTGTCATGGCAACGGGAACAGGAAAAACTTTCACTGCCTTTCAAATCATCTGGAAACTGCTGAAAACCAAAACCGTAAAGCGGGTATTATACCTTGCGGACCGCAACATACTTATCGACCAGACTATGCAGCAGGATTTCAGGCCTTTCGAAAAAATAATGACAAAAATACAGGACAGGAAACTCGACAGCTCGTATGAGGTATATATGAGCCTCTACCACCAATTGTCCGGCGATGACGGATATGAGCCTTTCAGAGAATTCCAGCCTGGATTCTTTGACCTGATAATCGTGGATGAATGCCATCGAGGCAGCGCGAGAGAAGAATCCCAGTGGCGGAGGATCTTAGATTACTTTAACTCGGCTATCCACATAGGAATGACTGCGACACCAAAGGAAACAAAGGAAATCAGCAACATCACATATTTTGGAGATCCTGTTTACACATACAGCCTCAAACAGGGCATTGATGACGGATTCCTCGCACCTTACAAGGTGATAAGGATCGGTCTTGATAAAGATCTCGAAGGCTGGAGACCGTATAAGGGACAGCTTGATGTTAACGGAAATGAGATAGAAGATCGTGAATACAACATTAAGGATTTTGACCACAACCTAATTATTGATGAACGAACCAAGGCAGTAGCGAACCGCATCACCAAATGGCTTTCAGCTAACGGGCGCTTCAGCAAAACCATAGTTTTCTGTGTGGACATCGAACATGCGGAAAGAACGAGGCGGGCGCTAATAAATGAAAACAAAGACCTTGTCGTCGAAAATCCGAAGTATATCATGCGCATAACCGGGGACAACCCTGAAGGCAAGGCCCAGCTGGATTATTTTATAGATGTAAATGAAAAATACCCAGCCTTGGTGACGACTTCAAAGCTGATGACAACCGGAGTCGATGTAAAGACATGCAAGCTTATTGTCCTTGACAGCAATATAAATTCAATGACCGAGTTCAAGCAGATAATTGGCCGGGGTACAAGGCTCTATCCTGAATACGGCAAAGAATACTTCACAATAATGGACTTCAGAAACGTCTGCCGGTTATTTGCCGATCCTGATTTTGACGGAGATCCGGTGGTCGTAATTGACGCAGGTGACGGAGGAGACAAATGGAATCCCAAGGAAGATGAGACAGCACCACTTATCTTTGATGACCGGGAAACAGAGGACGACCAGGAAACGTTGGAGAGTCTTTCAAGGGTAGGGACATCCCTCGGAGATAAACCTCATACTAAAATTCGGGTGAACGGCGTAATAGTAACGATCATCAATGAACGGGTCCAGTACTGTGATATTAATGGAAAACTTATCACAGAAAGCATAAAGGACTACAGCAAGAGGAACATTCTGGATGAATTTGCCACGCTTGATGAATTTTTAAACGCTTGGACAAACACTGAACAGAAGAAGGCTATTATTGAGGAATTGGAGAGCCGGGGCGTTTTGCTTGATGCCCTTAAAGAAGAGTCCGGAAAAGATCTTGACGATTTTGACCTTATCCTACACATAGCTTATGACAAAAAACCGCTCACAAAAAGAGAACGTGTAGAACACGTAAGAAAGAAGGGCTACCTGTACAAATATTCCGGTCTTTGCCGGGAAGTGCTCTCAGCCCTTTTGGAAAAGTACATGGATCAGGGCATCAGTGAGCTTGAAGATACGAGAATTTTGGATAATGCACCCTTTGACCGCATAGGAAGCCCCAAGAGGATAGCAAGTCTCTTCGGAGGCAAAGATGCATATCTTAGAGCAGTCAAAGAACTTGAAAGAGCGATATACGAAGCTGCATGAAGAGTGAGGAGATAAGAGTATGACCATAGGGAACTTTGTCAAAACCATCCAGAACATAATGAGGGGCGACAGCGGGATCAACGGAGATGCCCAGAGGATCGAACAGATGACGTGGATCCTCTTCCTTAAAGTATATGACGCAAAAGAAGAAGACTGGGAATTCCACGACGACAACTACAAATCGATCATCCCCGAGGAACTCCGGTGGAGAAACTGGGCGGTAGACAAAAAAGACGGAGAAGCGCTTACAGGCCAGGGCCTGCTGGACTTTGTAAATATCAAGCTTTTCCCTGCGCTGAAAGAACTCAAAATTACAGAATCAACACCTATGAAGAAATCCATAGTCAAGGCAGTCTTCGAGGACAGCAACCAATACATGAAGGATGGGGTACTGCTTAGAAAAGTCATTAACGTCATCGACGGCATTGAATTTGATGAATACAACGAACGCCATGCCTTTGGTGATATATACGAGACGATACTGAAGAGCCTGCAAAGTGCAGGAAATGCAGGCGAGTTCTATACCCCCAGGGCCGTCACTGATTTCATGGTAAGTATGATCGATCCCAAACTGGGCGAGCACGTGGCCGATTTTGCCTGCGGAACCGGAGGATTTTTGACCTCTACATTGAAGCTCCTTGAACCACAGATAAATACCATTGAAGACAGGGAGCTTTACAACAACAGTATCTACGGTATAGAAAAGAAGCCTCTCCCATACCTTCTCTCTATCACAAACATGCTGCTCCACGATATCGACAGCCCCAGGATCTATCACGGCAACTCACTGGAGAGAAACGTCAGGGAATACAAAGAAAGCGACAAATTTGACATAGTTCTCATGAATCCTCCATATGGGGGAACCGAAAGCGAAGGAGTAAAGATCAATTTCCCCGCGGACCTCAGAAGCAGTGAAACAGCAGACCTTTTCATGTCGGTCATAATGTACAGGCTCAAAGAAAGAGGAAGAGCAGCTGTGATAATCCCCGATGGATTCCTCTTTGGAACAGACAACGCTAAGTCTGCCATAAAGAAAAAACTGCTTGAAGCATTCAACCTGCACACCATAGTCCGTATGCCTTCAAGTGTTTTCTCCCCATATACCTCAATAACAACGAACATTCTCTTTTTCGACAGGTCCCAAAAAACGAAAGAGGTCTGGTTTTACCGCGTGGACATGCCCGAAGGCTACAAGCATTTTTCAAAAACCAAACCGATGAAGGTCGAGCACTTCGATGACTGCGCTGCATGGTGGAGCGACAGGAAAGAAATAAAAGACACTGAGACAGACACCTTCAAAGCAAAAGCATATTCAGTTCAGGAAATTGCGAACCGCGCATATGACATGGACCTCTGCGGGTATCCGACTGCTGAAGAAGAAGTGCTATCTCCTGAAGAAACCATACGCCTGTTCCATGAAAAGAGAGACTCACTCAATGCAAAGATAGACAAGAGACTTACCCAGATCGAAGAACTGCTGGGGATAATTAAATGATCGCCGAACAACTAAAAAAATCCATCCTGCAGGCAGCCATTCAAGGCAAGCTCACCCAGCAGCTTCCCGAAGACGGCGATGCAAGGGACCTGCTTAAAGAGATCCAGAAAGAAAAAGCCCGACTCATCAAAGAGGGAAAAATCAAAAAAGAAAAGCCCCTGCCCGAAATCACAGAAGACGAAATTCCGTTTGAGATCCCGGAGAATTGGTGCTGGGTTAGGTTGGGGCAAATTGGTGATTGGGCAGCCGGTGCTACTCCTAGTAGATCTAATGTTGAATTTTATAATAATGGTTCAATCCCATGGCTTAAAACTGGTGATTTAAACGATGGAATTATAAATGATGTTTCAGAGTATATTACTGAGTATGCTTTAAAAAATACATCAGTAAAACTTAATCCAAAAGGAACAGTGCTAATTGCAATGTATGGTGCCACTATAGGTAAGGTGGGGCTATTAAACATTGAAGCAGCGACTAATCAAGCCTGTTGTGGATGCAGACCAATAGTTGGAGTTTTTAATTGGTACTTATTTTATTACTTGATGTCTCATAAAGATGATTTTATTAGCCAAGGAGCAGGAGGAGCACAACCAAATATTTCTAGAGAAAAAATAGTCGGAAATATTATTCCGTTGCCTCCTTTTAAAGAACAAAAACGTATAGTTGAACATATAGAAGAACTACTACCCGAAATCGAAAGCCTAAAAAACGATGAAACTAAGCTTGAAGAACTGCAAAAGTCTTTCCCCAAAAAGATGAAAGATGCAATCCTCCAATACGCCATCCAGGGCAAGCTCACACAGCAGCTTCCAGAGGACGGCGATGCAAGGGACCTGCTTAAAGAAATCCAGAAAGAAAAAGCCCGACTGATCAAAGAGGGAAAAATCAAAAAAGAAAAGCCCCTCCCCGAAATCACCGAAGACGAGATCCCCTTTGAGACCCCGGAGAATTGGTGTTGGGTGAGGTTGGGGGAGATTGTATATTACAGAATGGGCAAAACCCCTTCAAGACATGAAGAAAAATATTGGGGGAATGATGTTCAATGGGTTTCAATTTCAGATATGTCTAAGAATGGAATTATTATTTCAACCAAAGAAAAAATTAGTCTAAATGCATTTAATGAAGTATTTAATAGTAAATCGTCACCAGCTGGAACTTTGATAATGAGCTTTAAACTGACAGTGGGTCGCGTATCTATGCTTGGTATCGATGCAGTGCATAATGAAGCAATAATATCAATATTTCCTTTTTTAGAAAAACAAATTTCTAAAGATTATTTATTTAAAGTTCTTCCAATGGTTTCGCAATGGGGCAATACAAAAGATGCTATTAAAGGAAAAACGCTAAATTCAACAAGCATTAGCAGTTTAATTTTACCTTTGCCTCCAATCTCAGAACAACTAAGAATAGTAAAAAAATTGGATGATATATTACCTGTACTAGAGAAACATTTTTAGTAATAAACTTTTGTGTTTTTGAAAGGAGGTAAAAATAATGAGCTTAAATGAAATAACTAAACAGGGGGACAGTCAACATAATAATCAAACAGTTAACGATAAGATAAAATCTGAATTTTTCAAGAAACTGTCTGAATCACAGAAATTTTCAAATAATGAAATTAAAGAAATTATGTTTCAAATATCTTCATGTCAAAAAGCAGATAAAATGGCTGAAGAAATTTTAAAAAGTATTGAGGGTACAAACAATGAAGTTAATTAACCTTCATATACTAAAATTTCGTGGAATTGTAGATCTGAATTTAAATCTTAATGGAAAAAATGCTGTCATCTTCGGTCCAAACGGAGTTGGAAAAAGCGCTGTCGTTGATGCAATCGATTTCTTATTGTTAGGTAAAGTTTCTAGATTAGCTGGAGAAGGAACTGGTGAGGTATCGACAGCTAAACATGCTCCCCATATTGGTATGAGCGCAGAAGAATCCAAAGTAACAGCAAAACTTGAGAGTAAAACTGGTGAAATTTTCACAGTTGAACGTTCAGTTGCTAATAGTGACATAATAATCATTAATCCTAATAACTCCGACTCCAACTTTCAAGAAATGGTCGCTTATGCACAAAGAGGAGCCCATTGCCTTGCAAGGCGTGAATTACTGAAATTTATTTTAACGACCCCTGCAACTAGATCTCAGCAGATTCAGATATTACTTAATATTTCAGATACAAAAACGATTCGTGACGCACTGACAAAACTTAAAAAAACAACAGCAAAAAATTTGGAAGAAACTGAACAATCTTTAGAGCTCTGTTATAAAGAACTTCAGAAAAATGTTGGTGCAAAATTAGATGAGCAGTTGCTTCATCATATAAATTATTTACGTTCAATCTTAGGTGGGGGTCCACTAACATCTTTGGGCGAGAGTTCTTTCTTAGAGGGTTTGTCATATGCCGATACAAAGGAAAACTTGGAAATGACTGCCTGTTTCCAAAATATTCTAGATCTTCAGAAGTATATTCCGACGATGAGTGATGTTCTGAAAGAAAAATTATCGCATTTACACAACATTGTAACGAAGATTGACTATGAAGATGCATCAATTAATAATTTTAATTATATTTCTCTTTTAAAATCAGGATTGGCAATGCTTGATGGTTCTGGTCGGTGTCCGTTGTGTCAACATCAATGGGCATCTGAGGCTGAATTACGTAGTATATTAGAAGATCGCAAAGAAAATAATGAACATCTATCTGAAATCTATGATGAATACCAAAAATCAATTGACGAACTATTAAGAGAGATTTTAACTTATAAATCAAAAATGGAATCTTCCCTACAACAAATAAAAAAGTATGACAATGATTGTGTCAAAGAACTAGAAAATGAAATTAGCATGGTTTCTAAGGCTCTTTTCGATGACAGCGGAAAATATGAGAATTTTAGACTAATAAATGAAGTTGTTCAAGAAATAATAAATCAAAACACAGAAATGCTTTTGTATCAAATCCAAAAACTGATTTCAATTTTGGGTCCACAAATAGATGATAAAAGCAAGGAAAAAAGTGATGCATGGCAAGTTCTTAACACAACTAATGGACTATTTCTCCAGATTAAAAATCTCAATGAAAAGATACCCTTAATTAGTTTGCAAAAAGAGAAAGCAACATTATTACTTGCAACGTATGACTCTGCTCAAGCAAAAGTGCTTAACGAATTATTTGTTTCAATTAGGGATCGATTTACTGAATTTTATAGAGAAATGCACAGTGACGATGAAATTGATTTCTCAGCTGAATTGAATAATGATGGTGCGGGTGTAAATTTAAGTGTTGATTTCTTTGGACAGGGACAATTCCCTCCAATGGCGTTTCATAGTGAAGGACATCAGGATAGTATGGGGATAAGTTTGTTTTTTGCATTAATGGAAAAACTAACAACATCAGAATCTGGTTTAGTAGTATTAGACGATGTTGTAATGTCAGTAGACATTGAGCATAGAAGGAAATTCTGTAAACTAATGAGTAAGTATTTTTCAGAACGCCAATTCATCATTACTACACATGATACTGTATGGGCAAATAATTTAGTAATAGAAGGTATAGTTCCTTCTGAAAACAAAATACATTTTTTAAATTGGAATATTAAAGAGGGCCCTATAGTGCAGACGGGTAAAAATATATGGGACATGACTCGGATGAAAGCACAAAACGAGATTCACGAAGCATCCGCTTTTTTTAGGAGAGAAATGGAATGTTTCTTTGAAAACTTATGTGATAAATTGAAGGCACGTATTCGCTATAACAGTTTGCACAAATGGGTTTACGGACAGTATATGAACGCAGCCTATAAAGAATTTCAGGATTTGATAAAAAATGCGCAAGGGCAAGCTGATTTGTTTAAAAATACAGATGCGACAGAACAACTCAAGTGTCTTTCTGATTCCTTAAGAAAAGAAATTACAGCAGTAAATCAAAATAACGGGGTAATTAATTGTCTTCTTCACTACAATCCACAATATGAAATATCAAAAGATGATTTACTGTCAGCAGTAAATGCAATGGAGAAACTTTGCAAATCTTTTGAGTGTCCTCATTGCAAAAATATAATATCGGTAAATTATTCAGGAGAGAAACCTATTGCTTTAATGTGTAAATGCGGTAAATATTCATTTCCTTTGAAATAGAAATGAATTAGCTCATCTCGATTTTACAAGCACCCACATGAATAAGCGCGTATTTGAACACACTGCTCTCAGTGTCCAGGTCGCTGTAAAACACAGAGGGGGCAGACCTACACAATTGACAAAATGTGGATAATGTTTCTTGTAAGCTAAAAATCCCCAGAATTGCAAAATGAAAATCCCCAGTTTTGCAAGCTGGAAATCCCCAGAATTGCAAAACGGCCATTGAAAGCACGACCGAAACCAAATACCCTTTTAGTGCGACCAAGCTCTAAGAGGGAGGAACGGAGGATGCTGACAATGACCAAAATCGATGATATCAGAAAAGCTTTTTTTGAGGAAGGAATCTCTATAAGCGAAATATCGAGAAAACAGTCTATAGACCGTAAAACGATAAGGAAATACATCACCAAGGATGACTTCAATCAACCTCAGTTGAAGCCGGTAATTAAAACTGAACAGCCAAAGCTCGATCCTTACAAAGGAATAATAGATGGCTGGCTCGAAAATGACAGGAAGGCAAAGAAAAAACAAAGACACACGGCACAGCGCGTATTCGACAGGCTGAAGCAGGAAGCGACAGGTTTTGACTGTTCATACCGAACGACGGCCAAGTACGTTAAGGCTAAAAAAGAAACAATGTACCGTTCAGGGAAATCGGCACTGCCGCTGGAACATAAAGCCGGAGAGGCCCAGGTGGACTTCGGTTCAGCGGACTTCTACGAAAACGGCAGGTTATATTCAGGTAAATATCTGAATCTCTCTTTCCCCTCGAGTAACGCCGGATACATACAGCTTTTCAAAGGGGAAAACATGGAATGCCTCCTGGAAGGACTTGCTGCAATATTCAAACGTATGGGAGGTGTGCCCCACAGGCTCTGGTTTGACAACACCTCGACCATAGTGACAAAGGTGCTTAAAGAAGGACACAGAGACCTAACGGACAAATTTCTGCGTTTTAAAGGACATTACGGCTTTACTGCTGTTTTCTGTAATCCGGATGCGGGAAACGAAAAAGGAAACGTTGAGAACAAAGTAGGTTATCACAGGCGCAATATGCTTGTCCCAATACCGGAAGTGAAGGATCTTGAAACATACAACCGCTATCTGCTCAAGAAGTCGGAAGAGGACCATGACCGTGAACACTATCGTTATGACCGGAGCATAGCAGAACTTCACAAAGAGGATCTAAAAGAGCTGCTTCCTCTGCCAACGGCAGAAAATGCCATTGGGGTCAGACCTACACAATTGACAGAAAGGTATCTGTATGAGTAATCAGTATAGCTTGGCTAGGCTGAAAGAGAGATTGCTCAGTGCTGGTTGCAAGCTAAAATCCCCAGAATTGCATAAAGGTCACTGTAAGCATGACCGGACCATTATTTCAGACACCTCATTTTGCACCTGCTAGGACTTTACACAAAATTTAGGATAGCCCCCACAGGGTCCGAAGAGCTTTGTTTTTATGTTTGTGATTTTTGTGCTGATAAGCAAATAATCATTCATATCAACTTTAAACAATGAAAGCAGGCGCTTAAGTTGTCAGGACAATCATATCAGTCATTTCTATTCGATTCTGAAGAACAAAAACCGAAGAAGTATGTGCCTGAACTTGATAAATTATATGCTGAGGTAGGTTCGTTCCGAAAAAGCAAAGATTACATGAAATTGCTTAACTTCATTAAAAAATTCCCAAAGATAGCTCCGTATAATGCAATGCTCGTCCGTATCCAAAGACCAGGAAGTGAGTTTGTAGCTTCAGCCTCTGAATGGGAAAAATTATACAACCGTAAAATTAATCCGGGTGCTATGCCGCTAGTGATTCTGCAAATGTTCGGACCTGTTGGTTTTGTTTTTGAGCTTGGCGATACATATGGACCGAATCCTATTCCTAAAGAAATTTTGGATCCCTTTGGTGTCGTTGGCGAAGTGTCAGAAAAGATGTATCACACTACTATAGAAAACATGAAGAACGATAGAATAATTTATTGTGAAGCAAAATATGGCACGGGAAGGGCAGGTCAAATCAGCTCAGTATCCGGCAAAAAGCTAACAAGAAAATATAAAAATACCGAGTATAGGTCTAAAGCAAGATACGAAATGGTTGTAAATTCTCAACATAAGCCCACGACTAGATTCGCTACGATGCTCCATGAACTCGGACATTTATACTGCGGTCATATTGGTACACCAAATAGCAAATGGTGGAAAGACCGCAGGCGATTTAATCTTTCGTTGGAAAGCATGGAATTTGAGGCTGAAAGCGTATGCTGGCTTATTTGCGAGAGATTGGGAATTGAAAATCCGTCTGCGAAATATTTGGAAGGCTACACAAACGAAAACGGTGAAATCCCAGATGTAAGTGTGGACACAATTCTTAAAGCTACAGGTTCAATTGAATCTCTAATTAAAGGAAATGTTATGCCGCATAGAAACAAGGTTGAGAAGAAAATACAAAAAGACCCATATCACGAGATAATTGTAGAGGTCGATGATTAGTGTATAGTCTGTGTGTGCTTTTTAGAAATCACTTTGACAAGGGGGATAAAAATATGAGCAAGAAGTATATGTCTTTGTTCCTAGTATTTACAATTATTTTTACGTTTGCGGGTCCAGCGTATTCAACTGTAATTTATCCACCGGGAACTGCTCCGGCAATGCAAGGCCCATTGTATGATGAAAATGGAAATGAGTATCATTACAGTCCTGGCCATGGTGGCTACATGTCGAATGGCTCAATGCTGCCATCGGGGCATCCTCTTTATGATAAAAAAGGAGGGAAGGGCAACGTCTACTATGCTGGGGAATCATCGCAACAAAATTATCAGAGGTCATCTGAGGTTTGGACTGCACTTGGTGCCTTTCTCGGTTTTATGATAATTAACGCAATAGTTAATAATGATCAAACTGAAAACAAAAATGAAAACACTCAATACCCAGTGTCATTACAAGAGGATATAGACAAGCTTGCAGAAAATGAGAAACACTATGTGACTCGCACTGTTGGGAAAATAGGAGTAGGCAATTTTTTGACTGCTCTTCAAAAATATTGTCAAGAAAAAAACATGCCTCATAGCAGTAATGTTTACAACAACACCGTCTGTTTCTCATTTTTAAATAATGAACAAAACCAAGAGCAGAGCAGAATATATACCGAATATACTTATTTGTTTAACTCAAATACCAACACTTGCGACATTACTGTTTCAGCACCGTCAGTCAGGCTTTCAAAATCAGTACAGGTGGATTATGTTGAGCCTACGCCTCGTAATTTCAATGAGTTCGGTTTAAATTTAATGAAAGAGCCAGGTATTGTTAATGGTTATGTGGGATATTACGTAAATGATATTACTCCAATGAGTCGTGCACATAGATTAGGTATAAAAAAGAGCGACCATATAATCAAAATCAATAATTATTGCATGACGTTGGATGATGACCAAAAAGTTGTTTTTGAAAATATGAATAATCCAACCTATAAGGATAAATATCCTTCTACGTTGTATATTTTGAGACACGGTATCATAGAACATTTCACAGTTAGAATGTAATAAATTATCTATTTAAGGAAAAAACTGTTGAGTAATTTTTATAAATAGACGGAAAGTGCTTCAGGGCATTTGAAAAATGTCCAGTTGATGCGGTGAGGGTGTTCAGAATTAAACGGTCTAGGTGTTCAATTTGACGCGGCGTATGTACAGTAAAGGTGGTTATGCCCGAATGCCGCTTGAAATAATCAGGAATGACATCACAAAAGTACATGCTGACGCCATCGTCAATGCGGCAGATCCTTCCCTGCTGGGTGGGGGCGGGACCGACGGGGCCATCCACAAAGCGGCCGGGCCGGAGCTGCTTGCTGAATGCAGGGCTCTTGGCGGCTGCAAGGTTGGGGAAGCTAAGATAACCAAGGGATACAGGCTGCCCGCAAAATATGTGATCCACACAGTCGGCCCTGTCTGGCATGACGGATCAAGCGGGGAAGAAAAAGTGCTTTCGGACTGTTACAGAAATTCCCTTGAACTGGCAAAGAAGCACAAGCTTGAAAGCGTTGCCTTTCCCCTGATCTCTTCCGGCACTTTCGGGTATCCCAGAGACAAGGCCTTGTCGGCCGCGATCTCTGCAATAGGCGAATTCCTCCTGAAAAACGACATGACGGTCTATCTGGTCGTCTACGACAGCGCATCCTTCATGCTGTCAGAAAAGCTTTTTTCATCGATCAAACAATACATTGACGACAATTACATAGAAGAGCGGGCATCCGACTTCACAAGGGAGAGGATAAGGGAAAATTTTGCCCGTGATTCCGCAAATGCCGCCCGCAGGCGTGAAAGAAGCCTTGATGATGTCGTCAAAAACCTGGATGAGACTTTTTCACAGATGCTGCTGCGCCTCATTGACGAAAAGGGCATGAAGGACTCAGAAACATACAAAAAAGCAAATATTGACAGAAAGCTCTTTTCAAAGATAAGGAACGATATCTATTACAAACCTTCAAAACAGACTGCGGTGGCATTTGCTGTTGCGCTGAAGCTCAATCTGGACGAAACGCGTGATTTTCTTGCAAGAGCAGGATTCGCTCTTTCAAAAAGCTGTTACTTTGACATGATCATCCAATATTTCATTGAACATGAGAACTACGATATATTTGAGATAAACGAAGCGCTCTTTGCTTTCAAACAAAACCTTATAGGAGCCTGACCTTTTTTACGCGGGAAATTTGTCGCCTGATAGGCGACCATTTGACTTTTTCGGGGTGTTACCATTCGGTCACAACATCTGACAGGGAGGTAATACCATGAAGAAGGACCTTACAGAACTCGTATTCATCATCGACAGAAGCGGATCAATGAGCGGACTTGAAAGCGACACTATCGGCGGATACAACGCGATGCTTGAGAAGCAGAAAAAGGAACAGGGCGAGGCCGTCATAACGACAGTTCTCTTTGACGACAAATATGAATTGCTCCACGACCGCATCAACATCAGGGGAGTGGAACCGATAACCGAAAGGGATTATTTTGTCAGGGGATCTACAGCACTGCTGGACGCCGTCGGCAAGACCATCAACAAAATCGGTCGCGTACAGAAGCATACAGCGGATAATGAGAGAGCCGAGAAAGTTATGTTCGTAATAACCACAGACGGGATGGAAAATGCAAGCAGGGAATTCTCGCGTGAAAAAATCAGAGAGATGATAACGCACCAGAAGGTGAAATACGGATGGGAATTTATTTTCCTGGGCGCGAACATCGACTCGGCTGAAACCGCTGAAAGTTTTGGCATCGGCAGGGACATGGCCGCGGATTACAACGCTGACAGCGAGGGAACCAGGCTGAACTATGAAGTCATAAGCCAGACCGTAAGCGATATCCGGGCACGGCGGGCGATATCAAAAGAGTGGAAAGAACGCATCAACGAGGACCGAGAGAGACGCGGCGGGAATTAAGATCCGGCTGAGCAGTCCTAAGAGCGGTCAAACTATCGTCAAACGTTGTCAAACAGTAGTCAAACGGTCGTAAATAAGGGGGAATTTGCAGCCCTTGGCTGCGGAGAATTCGCGACAGATGTCGCTGGAGAATTTGCTCGCTTCGCATCGCGGAGAATTTGCCGGGAGTACCATCCGGCGGAGAATTGGCCCTCAAATCATAAATCTTGAATTCTCCGCGCCCATCCTCGTCTTTTCCGAGTGTTTTAATCGGGAATCCAGGGACTTATGTTCAGACCTTGGAAATACGGTTACAGCCTAAATTCAGAGACGCTGGATCCCCGATTTGATCATTCGGGGACGACGGAAGGGGACCAAGGTCAAAATCAGAACCAGGATCCCGCCCGCAGCATGAACAGGAAGGATATCATTTTGCAGCATCTTTTAATGTCTCATGACACCGGTGCGCTGACAGACAGCAGTAAAGAATAAGACCTCCACGAATAGTACAGACTGGATTTGCTATAGTTTATTAGCTTGATTGGAGTGAAGGAAAATGGAATATCTCTATGATGATTTTATTGCCTGGATGAAGAAGCAACCTCAAAAAAATAACCCTAATAAGACATATAAAGAAGTGACAATACAAGCTGCTGCATATAAATTGAAATCTGGCATGAAATCCCTTGGGATAACTGAATATGCTGATACTGACTGTTTTTTGATAAAGGATGTTCACGAATTTCAACGTTTACATGATAAATGTTATTCTGCCGCAGAAAAATCGGATAAAAGCAACGGGCATAGCGATTTTAGGAATGGGCTTGACTACTATTTGAAATTTTTAAAAAGGAGAAACAACATGAATGAAGTAAATTCTACGGACAAAGTCTTCAAAAATCAGGAAACCCAAAAGTCAGACGGAAAGAAAACAGAGATAGGGAAAAATTTGATCCTCTATGGTGCCCCAGGTACCGGAAAAACTTACAGTTCTATTCAATACGCGGTGGCGATCATTGAGGGAAAACCGATTGAAGAAGTTAAAACTGAGGGTTATGAGACGGTATTCAAGCGTTATCTGAAATACAAAGATGATGGTTTGATCGCCTTTATAACTTTCCACCAGTCTTTCAGCTACGAAGAATTTATTGAGGGCATAAGGCCCGTTGTCTTGTCTGAAGAGAAGAGCGAATCGGCAAGCGAGATCGAATATGAGGTGCATGACGGTATTTTTAAAGCGTTTTGCGACAAGGCCGGAGCGCCTGTAAGAAATGGGACAAGCGTTGATTTAGGGTTAGGCAAAAATCCGAGTGTGTGGAAAGTTTCATTGGAAGGTACCGGAGATAACCCCACTCGAAGCGAGTGTATGGAGAAAGGCCATATCCGCATTGGATGGGATGGATACGGTGAAACTATTTCTGAGACTGCGGACTTCAATAAATTTGGCGGCAATAATGTTCTGAACGCTTTCTATAGCAAGATGCAAATAGGGGATATCGTTATGTCTTGCTATTCCAGCAAAACGATAGACGCCATAGGTGTAGTGACCGGGGATCCAGAGTGGCACGATGAATATGGACACTACAAACGGGTGCGAAAGGTAAATTGGCTTGTAAAGGGGATCAACGAGGACATCGTTGACCTTAATGCAGGGAAAAGTATGACCCTTTCAACAGTATATAAATTATCCATCTCTGTCTCCGATGCATTGCAGATAGTTAAGAAACATAGTCCGGACCTGTTCGGCCAGGGAGTTAAGATCCCGAACCGAGTCTTTATTATCGACGAGATCAACAGGGGAAACATTTCAAAAATCTTTGGGGAACTTATAACTTTGATCGAGCCGTCAAAGCGTATCAATGCAAGAGAAGAGCTGAGGGCTACCCTGCCTTATTCCGGACAGAATTTTGGAGTGCCCGACAACGTCTACATAGTAGGTACTATGAATACCGCAGACCGGTCAATTGCGATCATTGACACTGCTCTGCGCCGTCGGTTCAGCTTTGTCGAAATGCAGCCTGAACCTGCATTGCTTCACGATGTTTTCGTAGATGGCATTAATGTTGAGAAAATGCTCGAAACTCTAAACAAGCGCGTTTCCGTATTGCTTGATCGTCATCACACTATCGGACATTCCTACCTGCTACCTCTTAAAAAAGGCCCAACGATCAATAATCTTGCCGGGATTTTTGAAAACAACATAATCCCGCTTTTGCAGGAGTATTTTTATGATGATTATGAGAAGATCCAGTTTGTATTGGGAGACAATCAGAAGGAAGATGACAGCACCCGGTTTATCATAAAAAAGAATGATATTCATGAACTGTTTGGCAACACAGATTTTAATTTCTCAGAATATTATGAGGTAAACAGGGAAGCATTCATGAGGAATGGGGCCTATGCCTTCCTGCAATAAGACCTACACCATAACCGAATATAGCGGGTTTACCCGCGGTGTGGAGGCATTTGGCTATGAAGCGCTTCCCCAAAAGACCTTTGACGCGTTAGAGGCCTTTATCCTTGCTAACACAGATGACGGAGAAACAGGAGCCGTTGAACTGCTCTCTCTTTCCGCCCGTCGAAGTGTGGGCAAGGTTATCACCGCCCGAAATTATGTTGGGCTTATTACTATGACTGACGGAACTGTGATAGAGATACTTCCAAAAATCAGTGGTGCCGACATATCTCAAAAAGAAACGAAGCAAATTTTTCTTGAGATGCTCAAAACACTCAACGACGTGAATTTTAAGAATTTCAACGTTTCCAACCTTTGGACTGACCGACTGGACCTCTTCGAGATCTTCATTAAGATGTTTCTGGACGAGGTCACAGTTCTTACTAAACAGGGTCTAAAATCTGCATATACGACAATAGAGGCAAACGAGAGGTTCTGTAAAGGCAAGCTGTTGACATCACAGGACATCAAGCACAATTTGGTTACAAGGGAACGCTTTTATGTAAGTTATGACGATTTCAATATCAACAGGCCGGAGAACCGGCTGATCAAGACTACGCTACGTTTTTTGCTGAAAGCTTCTAATGATATGCAGAACCGACTATATGCCACTCGCCTGCTGACTTTCTTTGAGGGAGTCGAATATTCCGTCAATTGTGACGGTGATTTTTCAAAATGTTTTCCTGACCGGAGCATGAACCATTACGATCGGGCCCTGTCCTGGTGTCGTATCTTCTTGAAAGGCAACAGCTTTACAGCCTTTGCAGGAAGCCATGTGGCCCTTGCGCTTCTTTTCCCCATGGAAAAAGTGTTTGAAAGTTTTGTTGCTGCCAAGTTTCGCAAGCTTGTTTCGAGAAAGGTCAGTGTCAGGACACAGGATACAATGTACAGCCTTTTTGACAGCCCGAATCGTGCCTTTGCACTTCGCCCCGATATCGTACTGGAATTTGAAGGCCATAAAGTAGTCCTGGACACCAAGTGGAAGCTGCTTTCAGACAAAGCACCGAATTGTGGCATTTCACAGTCTGACATGTACCAAATGTACGCTTATGGCAAAAAATACGAGGCGGAAAGAGTTGTCCTTTTATATCCGAATTCGGAAAAAGTGAGCAAAACCAACATCGCATATGTCTCAAACGACAAAGTTAAGGTCGATGTTTCTTTCATCGACCTCAGAGACACGGATAACAGCATTAAGAAGATTTTGTCCCAAATCTGCTGAGGTATTTTTATGCTGGATATGTTTAAGGAAAAAGGTGTTTCTTAAATGATAAATGACCGGGTTCTTTACGAGGTTCATATTTCGATGTTCGGTGCTCTGGATTTGGGAATAGGCGTCGAGGTTATGCCCCTGCCAAAAGAAGATAGCTCCCTGGCGAGGGCGCACGCGGTCATATACGTTGCATCTGAGCGTGCTCACAAACTGGAAGGAGTGCTTGCAAGAGAGACACCCGACGGATTCATCTGGGAATGGAAGTCGAGCAATGAGATTCCAGCGTCAAGGATAACTTTCAAGGTCTGTACGCTCGAAAGGTTCAACGAGTATTGGAAAAGCAAGGTGCCGCAAAATCCGGACATCCGATACGAAGAAGATTTGCACGAATGGTTTCGTAGACATTACCTTTTTGATTAAACAAATATCGGATTGGGCAAAGTTGCCTGTGTTCTAAAAAAACTAGTAATAGAGTGAGTTTGACGCCACTGGATCCCCTATTTGATCACTCGGGGACGACGGAGAAAGATCTGCACTGAAACGACCTGATGAGAATTTACGTCTAATATAATATTAAATATTATTTCAGCCGAAAGCTGCCTGATTCGGTCAGGTGGAGAATTTAAGATTTATGCTTTGATGGCCAATTCACCGGCGGGGAATCCGGCAAATTCCCCGCCGGATGCAGTCTAAGCCTGTATTCACGACTGTTTGACAACGTTTGACGATAGTTTGACCGCACTTACAAATGCTTAGCTATTGCTTAGCCATGTCCTGAAAACTATTGCTTGCCAACCGCTTGCCTATCGCTTGCCGGGCCACCCGCCCCATCCGCCCGCTTGCCAGCCTTATTGCTATTGCTCAGCCGCTTCGGGCGAAGGCCTCAGATCATCATAGATCACGACCCGGTTCCGGCCACTGTTCTTAGCTGCATACAATGCCGAATCCGCAGCCTTTATGAACATTTCCAGGTCAACATTGTTTGGTTTTATGCAGACTGTGCGAAACGCGTTTTTTTAGAGCCACCGGATCGCAGTACAGAGAGCCATTGGCGCACGGAGATCAGAGCCGGCGGCGCGGGGCCGAGAGCCATCGAAGCAAACACAAATATAAAGAGCCACCTGAGT
>JAPCWD010000016.1 GCA_025943965.1 Synergistaceae bacterium DZ-S4 | reverse complement strand
TAACGTAAGGCAGCAAATAAGACAGCCGCCGAAAAACCGGCGGCCGCAAGATGGATCATTACTTTCGAGATACAAGAAACAAAGTTTACTTTTATACTTGACAGCTGAGACGGTATCTGGATTCCCGATAGGGACATGCGGGAACGACGGTGACTTAGGTTAAGACCGATAAAGACGTTGATTTTGGGGCTCCTCGGCCTTTAGCCGCAATTCCCCGCAGCCTGGAGGCTACAAATTCTCCGCGGCATAACCCAAGCCGCAATTCCCCGCCCCTGCCCTTGGCCCCTTACGACGGCTCAGCAACCGCTCAGCCATGCTCAGCCATTGCTGAGCCGTTTTTCACGACCGCTTCACCATTTCTTCCTGATTGCTTCACGGCGATTTAATCGCCGCTTCACGGAAATTGATCCTTCCGTTTCCGGCGGAGCTTCTTCCAGATCTCCGCCTTCTGCTTCCAGCGCTTCGGCCTGGGCTCTCATTGCAGCCTCATCCTCTTCAGTCGGTCCCTCTTCTGATTTGGTGCCGACTCTTTTGATCTTGATCATTTTCCTGAGGAGACCCTCTACATAGTAGTTGGTATCGACTATCACCATCGCACCTTTTTTGATACGCTCGGCGCGGATCTCGCTCTGGAGACGGTCGTCGAAGAGGTCTTCCATGCTGGGCTGCTTGCCCTTGCCATCCTTCTCGATGGATTGGGGTCCGTCGATCTCGGCGACTATCTGGTTGTTGGTCTCCTTTATGTTGAGTTCTTTGAGCAGGTCGTCCAGGTTCGAGATAGCCCTGAGTCCCGTCGCAAGCGATTCCTGCTCAGGTTCCATTATCCCTCCGCCCCTGACAAGTATTTCGCAGAAACCTACGGCATTTTGCGGCACTATGACCGGGATCCTCTTTACCATCGATCTTTTTCGCCAAGGCCTGAGCGTTATGTTCAGTTCGATCTTATCGCCCGGGGCATACGCATCCTTCTTTTCGGCGATCTCAAGCTTTTCAATAAAGACTACACGGGCATCCCTAGTTACTTCAACATCAAGTTCCACTCCCAACGGCCTTATCTCCTGGAACTGATTTAGGGAGAATATTTCGGAAAGGTTGTCAAACTCGGTCAGCAAGGAGCCAATGAGGTCCGTATCCGAGAAGAAAATATTTCGCCTCTCCCATCCGTTGGGAAGGTTGCCACCGTAGAACCTGTATTTGAGTATCGCGGTGCCCTCTCCTCTTCTTGCCCAAAGGTCGTCAATTATCCCGAGCATTCCCATGCTCCCGATAACCGGTCCTGAAAATGAGTCCGCAGCAGTCTGGAATCTCTTTACAGTCTCCCTTTTGCTGTCAACGTCATTGAACTTTACCCTGTAACTTATCGCGGGGGCAAGCCGTCCTACGTAACCGGCTATTGCTTCTGGCCTGTCCTGGGTAATTATGCCGACTATCGGCCCCTGGTATCCGAGTTTGAAGGAACTCTCCATACCCGGGATCACCCTGAGTATCGTCGCCTCAGTAAGCGGGTATGATACCGCACCCTGCCCGGCCATCGGATGTCCGAAGCCTATGAAGCGTCCGTCTTTGGAAATGGCTGTAAGTGTGCCTATCCCTCCGATCTCTATGTCGCCCCAGGCCAGTGATGCGCCTATGGCTGAGCCCGGTTCAGGTTTAGCTTTGAGCTTTACGGCATTTCCATCCGAGGATGCTCCTCCGAGGGGGATCAGAGGCAGCCCCAGCCTCTTTTTCATCTCCTCTGTTACCCTTCCGCTGATCCCGTCGACCAGTATTGGCATCCCAAGTGGAACAAGCTCAGCGTCATATAGCTTTGCGATGTCAGCTGAGGTCGGTCCCGTCTTTATGTCGTCCGATACGGCATCTTCAGAAATCTTTCCAGTTTCATCCTGTCCTTCGCCATCATCTGGTTCTTCTTCTTTTCCGTTATCTTCCTCGGGACATTGGTCAGCCGATGTCACGTCTGCTGACGTTATCCCTTCTATCGCAAAATCACAGGGATCTGGTTTTTCTTTGATGTCTTCGGATACAGGCTCTTCCTCTTTCAGATCATCTTTCTTCTTTTCTTTTGCCTCCGGTTTTATATCGGCGCTGACCGGTTCCTTCGGTATCTTCACAGACACTCCGAACGGAGGTATCCTGTCAGGCCAGTTGAATGCCTTGACCATCTCTTCTATCGGCGTTACAAGACCGAGGTTGTTGTCGCTGAACTGCCATCCGTAACCTATTGCACCTACAAGTTTTCCTTTCACGTATACCGGCGAGCCGCTCATTCCCGCGGCAATGCCTCCGTTCGCCCTCACATAAGGATCGTCGACCCTTATCAAAATGAGATTTTTGGGGCTGGTCTTCCTTGGAACGACTCCTAATAATGTTGCAGAAAATCTGGATATCTTTGTTCCTTGAAGCACTGTCCTTATTTCAGCATCCATTCCCTCTTTGACTTCCGATAAGGGCAGTATCGGGTCAGTTGGGACAAATGGTTTTGCCTCAACAGCAAACGAAAGTACCGGCCAGGCAAGAATGGTGACGGTTGTTATGAACGTGAGGACCGTTTTGGTCAAGAGCTGTGAAGAGATCTTTTTGATCATCAGTTATCGCTCCCGTTTTGGGTTTTTCCCGTTTTCATGTACCTGAGATAACTCATTATAAGCTCGTCAAGGTCGCCGTCCAATACGCCCTGGACGTTGCCTATTTCACATCCGGAACGGTGATCTTTGATAAGCTGGAAGGGCTGGAGGGTATAGGAACGGATCTGGCTTCCCCACGCTACGGTCCTCTTCTCCCCCTTGATGTTTTCAAGCTGCTCCTGCCTCTCCCGCAGTGTCTGCTCAAAAAGTTTTGAACGGAGCACCTGCATCGCGGTGGCCCTGTTCATATGCTGCGAGCGCTCGGTCTGGCAGCTTACGACTATTCCCGAAGGAACGTGTGTGATCCTTATGGCCGAGTCGGTCATGTTGACGTACTGACCGCCTGCGCCGCTGGAACGGAATGTATCCACTTTGAGATCTTCCGGTCTTATCTCCACCTCGACGCTGTCGGGAAGGACTGGCATTACCTCAACTGAGGCGAAGCTCGTGTGACGGCGCTTAGCCGAATCGAAGGGGGATATTCTGACAAGTCTGTGGACCCCCTGTTCACCCTTCAGGTATCCGTAAGAGTAGTCGCCGTTTACGGAAATCGTTACGCTCTTTATTCCCGCTTCCTGGTCGGGAAGCTCGTCGATCAGTTTTACAGTATAATCGTTTGCTTCAGCCCAGCGCATATACATACGGTAGAGCATTTCCGCCCAGTCCTGTGAGTCAAGGCCGCCGGCTCCCGCGTGTATCGTCATGATGGCGTCTCCCGAATCATACTCGCCGTCAAGCAAAACCAGTGTCTGGTATGCCTCTATGCTTTTTGCAAGAGCTGAAGAACGCACGTAAAACTCCCGGTTGAGTTCGTCGTCATCGACTTCACTCAACAGTTCTGATATCGCCTCAAGTTCCAAAAGCTCGTTCTGAGAATTTTCGATCTTGTCAAGTCTCGACTGAAGCAGGGAAATTTCCCTGTTTACTTCATGGGCATTGTCCGACGACCAGAAGTCGGGTTCTGCGGTAAGTTTCTGGAGTTCATCTATCCTTGTTTTAAGTGAGACCGGGTCAAAGGCTATCACGCAGTTCGTCAAATGACGAACGCAGATCGGCCATGACAGTAGATATTGGCAATACTACCATAAGTACCTCTCCCTTTTATTGCGAGTGTGCATATGCTCTTATTATAACAAAGGGGTGCGCAATTGGGGCATCTCGGAGCACTAGCTTAGCAACATTTGCGGCCCTTCGCGTCGACGTATGGCAGTGCGTTGGCGAAGTGCGAAATGAAGATGCCGCGCGAAGTGGCGATTTTATCGCCGCGTGCAGTTGTAGGGGCGGTCAAAGGATCGTCAAACATTTTCAAACAGTGGTCAAACGGTAGTAAGGGCAGGGGCGGGGAATTTGCAAGGAATACACCCGCGGTGAATTCGCGTCCTTCGGCCGCTGGAGAATTTGCTTGCTTCGCATCGCGGAGAATTTGCCGGAAGACCCGCCCGGCGGTGAATGAGGACCCAGAACCGTCATCCCCGGACGCAACTTAACGGGGATCCAGATACCGTCTTTAGATTCTAGCTATGACTGGATTTATGGACCCCATACCCCAAGACGCTGGATTTCCGATTGGATCATTCGGGAACGACGGGGAGGGGGCCCTAGGTCCCCGCTCAAAGGCATATGGGGGTGGCGGTGATAGAGACAAGGCAGAATGAAGTCCTGGATCCCGGCTCAGGCCCATACATGGAAGACGATTAGGGGCTAGGGTTTTACGAGCTTAACAACCTCTTCCCGCCGGCTTGCCGGCTCTTCGCGGCGATAAAATCGCCACTTCTCGCGACATCTTCTTGCCGTCCTTCTCCCGCCCCTCCAATTGCTTGTCTACTGCCTATTGCTTGCCAAAATTAGCCCCAATTACGTTAAACCAGTTTAATAAAATTATCCCCCTCGACAAACTTACCGATCCTGACCGACCGATCAAATCCGCCGGCAATCAGCTGATTCAGCAGCTCATACTCGTGTTCTTGTTGTATGGCTATCAGGAGGCCTCCCGAGGTCTGAGGGTCAAAGACGAGATCTTCTGCAAAGATGCCCATATTTGAACCGTTTATTACTTTGGGGCCTGAGTGTTCCTTGTTACGGTATGCTCCTGCAGGTATGAGGCCCATGTCTGACATTTCCTTTATGCCCGGGAGCAGGGGCAGCCTCTCTGTTTCGATCTCTAATGCCGTCCCTTCGGAAAGAAGGTCAAGGGCATGGCCGGCAAGACCGAATCCGGTGACATCGGTGCAGGCTGTTACTGTGCTGCATATATCCTCAGACAGGACGGGGGGTATCGAATTCAATTTTGCCATGCTTTGGACTGCTGAATCTATGTTTTCATCAGAAAATAACCCTGCCTTTATCGCCGTCACGGCTATGCCTGTACCGATGGGCTTCGTGAGTATTAGGATGTCTCCGGGACCTGCAGTTCCTACTGTCCACATCCTGTCCTTTTTGACCTCGCCGAATACCACGAGCCCGTATTTGGGTTCCTCGTCCTGTACGCTGTGGCCGCCCGCCAACATAGCTCCGGCCTCGATCACCTTCTCTGCTCCCCCGTTCAGTATCTCCCTGAGCACTTCGAGAGGTTCGCAGTCAGTTGGAAAGCATACCACATTCAGCGCAATGAGCGGCCTGCCCCCCATAGCGTAAACGTCACTCAGGGAATTTGCCGCGGCAATTTTACCGAAGTAGGCAGGGGAATCGACCACCGGGGTAATGAAATCAACGGTCAGTATGCCTACCCTTTCTTCGTCGATCTTCCAAAGCGCGGCATCCTCACCCCTGTTCCATGAGGCTATAAGGCTTTCATCCCTGAAAACTGGCAGACCCTTGAGCAGGCGGTCCAGCTCCGCCGGACCTATCTTAGCCGCTCAGCCGCTTGTACGGGCACGTTCTGAAAGCCTCATACAGATCCCTTCCTTCCTATTTCATCCGCAGATGGTGTACATCAGCTGCGGCGAATATTTTCTCTTCGTTCCCCGCCTTGACTACAAGGGCACCCTGCTCAGTTATTCCAACCGCGGTGCCTCTGAATTTTTCATCGTCCTGAAGGACACTGACCTCTCTGCCGATAGTATCACACTCATTCCTGTAAACAGAAAGCAGTTTTGCTTTGCCCTCTGGCCTTTTAAGGCCAATGATCAGAGAGGAAAGGGCTTTGAGTATCCGTGCAAGCAAAAGGGGCCTCGGAACCGCCTCTCCCTTCTCTATCATTATGGAAGTGGCGATGTTCCTGTACTCCTCTTCCAGTTCCCCCTCAGTGGTATTGACATTGAGGCCTATCCCGGTGACCGCATAATAGATCCTGTCGGGTTCTCCGGCTGCCTCGCTCAGGATGCCGCATATTTTGCGTCCGTTCACAAGGATGTCGTTGGGCCACTTAAGTTTTGCGTCAAGCCCGTATACTCCGCTGAGGACAGACCCTACCGCGAGTCCTGCGGCAAGATTGAGCAGCTGGACATCGCCCGGTCTGAGCTCAGGTCTTATCAAAACTGAAAAGAGAAGGTTCTTTGAAACGGGGGCATGCCATGAACGTCCCCTCCTTCCTCTTCCCTCCGTCTGTTCGTCTGTGACAGCCACTATTCCTTCAGGGGCATCCTGGCGGGCAAGGTTTTTGATCGCGTGCTGAGTTGAGGTTATTCTTGGAAAATAAATGCTTTTTCCGAATATGGGGTCATCCCTCAGAAGGAAATCCACCAGTGTCGGACTTATCCTGTCCGTCTCTCTGACATTTTTTATCATGTAGCCCTTCTGTGGCGCTGATATTATATCAAGTCCCTCTTCCTTCAGGGCGGAGACAACTTTTGAGAGGGCCTGTCTTGAAAAGCCAAGTTTATCCGTGAGGACTGAACCGGGAACGAACTCCCCTTCATATCCCGCAAGATATTCCAGAAGCCTGCAACGGCTGTTTGTCAGGTCTTTACCGGCGAGCAAATGATCACCCCAAGAAAGATAGATCCGGAACTATGTCAGCCAAGTCTATTTGCCCTTAGCGTCAGACCGGCTCCTATTATCAAAAATACGATATTGGCAATCCAGGCTGCAAATACTGGATGAAGGTACCCCGCATCCCCAAGCGACTGTGTAAAGGAGAGGATTATATAGTAAACAAATACGATGATAACACTCAGCCCGAGCCCCATTCCCGAGCTTGACCTCTGAGGCCTGCTCCCGACTGCCGCTCCCACTATCGCCAGGACAAGACAGGCCCAGGGCACCGAGAAACGGAGGTTCATGATCATGACTATCTTGGATACGTCCATGCCCTTCTGCTTCATCATTTCTATCTCACGAAAAAGCTCGTTCAGCGTCATCTCGTCCGGAGTCCTTGAGGACCTTGCCGCCTCCTCGGGGTTGAGGTTCAGCTGAAGGGCCTGCTTGTCAAAGGTGAAAAGCAGAGACACGTCGTTTTCCTTGGTGATCTCGAAAACCTTTCCTTCTTCCAGCCACCAGCTTCCATCTATCCATTCGCCCTTTTCGGCAGAGACCAACCTGCTGAGAAGTCCGTTCTCGAATTCCTGGACCACTACATCCGACATCATTCCGTCCTTGATGTCCATCCTGTTGACATATATCACTCGCTTGAGGGAGCCACCGGATTCCTCCTTGAGGAAGACCTTTTCCTTAAAGACAGGAGGAGACTGTTTGTAGACCTCATATGCCATCACATTGGCGGCAGCTCTTTCGCTGACTGGTACCAGCGTTTCATTTATGAAAAAGGCGCCTATAGAGACTAGAAAGGCAAGAATTATAACAGGCCTTATTATCCTGTTGAACGATATTCCTGATGACTTGAGCGCCACGAGCTCTGAATTTGCGGATAGCTTGTTGAAACCGAGCAAAGCGGCAAGCAGGCAGCTCATGGGGATGGCCGCTGCAGCCATTTTGGGAAGGTAGTAGAGGAAAAGCCTTATCACTATCCCAAGAGAGACCCCATTTTTTATTATGAGGTCTGCTATCCTGAAAAGAAGCCCCCCTGCGACCATAATTATCGTAAAAGCCATCAACCCGAAGAAAAAGGGGCCAACGAGTTCTACAAAGATGAACCTGTCGAGTGCCCTGAATTTTAAATATGTGTCGAAAAAGTTATTGTTCACTTTTAACCTCATTCATCTCAATTATTTTCTCAGCGCACTCACGTATGGCTCCGTTGCCGCCGGTTCTCTCTGTCTTCCAGTCAGATGCTCTTAGGACCTCCGGAACAGCATTCGCTACGGCTATTCCCAGTCCTGCCCATTCAATGCATTCCAGATCAGGAATGTCGTCACCCGCAAAAGCAACCTCTGCAGGTGATGCCCTGTGGTTTTCCGCAAGCGCCTTAAGTTCCGCCAGTTTGTTCCTTGTCCCGTTTATGCAGCCTGTTATCCTGAGGTCGTCTGCCCTCTGCTGGGTAGCGGCTGAGTAACGGCCGCTGATAAAATATACTTTCACGCCCCTGCTGATGAGCTTTCTTATGCCATAACCATCCTGGATGTCGAAGCGTTTGAATTCCCCGCCTTTTCCATCCATGTATACTCCCCCGTCTGTCAGGGTCCCGTCGACATCAAGGGCAAAAAGTTTAATCAATGTCCTTCTCTTCCGGGTTTTTGCGGTCCCAGTCATGGTCTATCCTGGGCGAAAGCCCTCTTGTGGACGCAGCTGCAAAATCAAGGATCATCCTTCCCTCTGGAGTAGGGCCAAATTTATCCTCCAGTTCAGCAAGCCCCTCACGTATGGTCAGGCCTGGGGCATAAAGAGTACGGTACATCTGCCTGATATTCTTTCTGGTCTCTGTGTCGAATCCTCTGCGCTTAAGCCCTACCCTGTTGATGTCGTATACTTTTATGGGAGATCCGTTGGCAAGACAAAAGGGAGGAACATCCCGGACGATCTTTGAGAGACCTCCTATCATGCAGTACGAGCCAACGTGAACAAACTGGTGAAAGCCCGCCATCCCGCCGACCACGACATAATCCCCAATTTTAGTATGTCCGGAAAATCCACACTTATTGGCTATTGTACAGTCGTGCCCTATCTCAACGTTGTGAGCCAGGTGGACGTTTTCCATAATAAAGCAGTTGTCGCCTACAGTTGTGGCCTTTCCTTCTCCGACCGCCCTGTTTATAGTGACATATTCACGGCACATGAGATTGTTCCCTACCCTGACCCAGCTCTCCTCATTCCTGAAGGTTATGTCCTGGGGCTCTCCGCCGATCACAGTGTGGTCGAATATGGTACAGTCGGATCCCATCACAGTGTAGCCGTAAATGTGGACATAGGCCCTCAGTTCCGTATTGTCGCCCAGAACCACATTGTCGTCCACTATACAGAAGGGGCCTATCTTGACGTTATCTCCAAGCTGAGCTTTTGGGGAAACTATCGCCGTCGGATGTATGCAGACTCCCATCCCGGTCTACGCCTCAGGCTTGAGGGTAAGCCCGGAGGATACTACACAGCCCATAGTTCCTTCTGCGGCAAGGTCCCCGTCTATCGTTGCCCTGAACTTGAACTTGAAGTTGTTGCCCCTGCGCTTGATCAGAGTCGCTACGGTCCTGAGCTGGTCGCCCGGTTTTACCGGCCTGCGGAACTTTACTTTGTCGATCGACGTAACATAGACAAGGCGACGCTCATTCTCCTTTACCTCGGTATAAAGTTTGAGCAGGACAGCTGCTACCTGTCCCATGGACTCGATCACCAGGACACCGGGCATTACTGGTTCGTCCGGAAAGTGTCCCTGAAAGAAGGGCTCGTTTATTGATACATTCTTGACCCCAGTCACTTCGACCAGTTCGTCCGTCAGCACCACGTCCTCTATCCTGTCTACGAGAAGAAATGGATAGCGATGCGGCAAAAGGTCCAATATTTTATTGATGTCATATTTCATGATTTGTGCCTCCAGTTAATAGATTCAGTCAAAGAGAATTATAAGGCTCTTTTTATTCTGTCTACAAGCCTTCCATGAAGATCATGGCCGGCGCATATTCCAATATAGTGGGCTGCCGGTATCGCTCCAAGCAGGGAGAGGTCGCCCAGCAGATCGTTGATCTTGTGTGTGACGCATTCCAGGGGGAATCGAAGGCCACCCTCGTTCAATAGGCCCTTCTCGTCAAACATGAGCGCATTTTTCAGCGATCCTCCCTTTGCAAGACCGTTTTTCTTCAGATATTCAAGTTCAGAGGTAAGGCCAAAGGTGCGTGCCTTTGATATCCTCTCAAGGAAGACTTCGGGCGTAATTACATAAGATGCCCTCTGGGTCCCGACCGGAGTACCGGGATAGTCTATCACATAGGTGATTTTAAGTCTCTCCGAGGGAAGTGCCATTACAGAGCGGTCACCCTTGATATCATCGACTGCTATAGGTGTATGGATGATTCGCTTTTTTGCTTCGCCAAATTCTACTATGCCTGCACCGAAGAGTGCAAGGGCGAATGGATATGGACTTCCGTCAAGTATAGGCACCTCTTCTCCTTCAAGGGTTATCACCGCACTGTCTATCCCGAGCCCGGCAAGAGCGGCAAGAAGGTGTTCCGCGGTCCTTATGACAGTTCCGTCGGGGAGCCTGGATCCTGTCAGCCTGTTGTTTTCCTCGACATGTGCGGATTTGAGGGGAAACAGACCGTTTTCTGTTGAAAAATAAATGCCCTCTTTTTGGGAAGATCTTACGGATACACTTGAGACCTCTCCCGAGTGGAGCCCTATTCCGGAAAATTGTACCGGTTCAGATATGGTATGCGGCATTATTCCTTCTCCTGCTTAAGTTCGCCAAGCTTTTTTTCAATTCTTTTGACGTTTTTGACAAGGTCGGGAAGCTGCCTGAGCGCGGCAGTCTGACGAAGATCTGCTTTATGATCTATTGCGGGAAAGCCTGATACTACTGAACCAGGTGATATGTCATCCGTTATTCCGGCCCTGCCGGCAGCAATTACTCCGTCACCCACCTTCGCGTGGTTGCCGACTCCCGACTGTGCCGCCATCGTGACACCATTACCAAGAGTGCTGCTTCCCGCGAGACCTGTTTGTGCTACTATTATGCAGTACTCACCCACTGTGCAGTTGTGGGCGATCTTCACGTGGCTGTCGATCTTGGTACCCTTGGATATCCTCGTTTCCCCAAAGGTCCCCCTGTCTATGCTTGAGCAGACACCTATCTCCACATCGTCTTCAATTACTGCTGTGCCTATCTGAGGTATGCGGAGCAGTCCCTTTTCGGCGTCTGGCATGAATCCAAAACCTTCACATCCGACCACTGCATTTGCGTGTACGATGCAGTTCCGGCCCAATGATGACCTGTCGTAGATGACAACGCCGGGTTCGATCTGTGTATTTTCGCCCACAGAAACATGCTTTCCAAGCCATACGTTCCCGGCAAGCAGACATCCGTCTCCGATCCTGCAATGTGCTGAGACCACGCAGCCGGGTCCTATGGTCACCTTCTCGCCTATAACGGCGCTTTCTGATATTACAGCGGTCTCATGTATTTCAGGAAGTTCAGCTGTTCTCTCCGTATCAAAATATTCAAGAAGCGTTACGAGAGCCCTTCTTGGATCTTCAACTTCCACTCCTTCTCCGTCTTCCCGTATCCATCCCTCTTTCGTGAGAAGGACAGCCTCAGGATCGGCGTCCTGTACAAGCTTTTTTTCCCAAAGAGGTGATATAGATCCCGGACATGGCGCCTCGGGTGAAGTTATTGACGTGACGACACGGTCACCGTCACCCTTGAGCGTTCCGCCCACCATCTCTGATATCTTTGCCAATGTAAGTCCTTCAATGCCCATTCTTTCATTTCCTTTCAGATGCTAAAGGTTTCCTATCATCCTCAGCCCCAGTGAATCTTCGTCACGTGTGTCATAGTGGAGCTCAAACGATATGTATTCAGTTGCCTTGTAACCTATGGCCGCATTGTATTCCCCGTCTTCCCTCCAGCGGAACCATGCATACGGCTTGTGCATCCGCGGTTCGATGTTGATCCTGCCCCACCACATGCTGTCCCTTGAGGACCATTCTCCGCCTATCCAGACATCTCCCCAGGGCGACCACCTAAGACCTAATCTCCCTTCGGGATCCCAGTCCTGAAGTTCGAGGATGCCCTCACCATATACCTCCATGCTCCACTTAGAGAATGTTTTTATCTTCCGGCCGAGGTGGACGCCGAATTCTCCGGTCCTGTCCCTGGTGCCGGCATATAGGGCAGCCCATGCGCCTATAGTGTAGTGCCTGCTCTCGACATTGACCTTCATCTGTGATACCTGACCGGCAGAAAATGAGGCTTTAGGTTCAGCGGAAGTCCTTTCTACCACGCCTCTTGTCTGGAGGAATGTCTCGGTCCAAAGGTTTATCTGCTTCTCGTGCCTTTTGGTCCAGGCAACGGGCAGCCCTATAAAGGGCGCGGACCTCTCCATCAGGTCTTCCCTCAGGTCCTCGTGCAAAAGCGTAGGCAGTGAGTTTGATGTCAGAGTGGGGTTTACGGCAAGAACAAGGGGCAGTTCCGGGGCAAGGGAGATCTTCATCTTGTATCCGCCATTTTCGGAATGGACCATGAGTGTGGGTTTCCAGCCCGGAAGTACCGGGGCTAATATTCTGAGGACTTCTTCTTTCAGCCCGGAGTCACACCAGTTTAGTGCTTCTACCGGCAGTCCCCTGATAAGCCCGCTGAGAGGTGTTTCGATCAATGAGATGTCCTCCCTGATCCACTGCAAGGGGGGGGCCTGTATCTGCGGCGTCTGCACTTCGACCTTCCACTCATGAGGAGACTTTTCAGGAGAAAGTCCTATCTTTATCACACCCGAAGAGATCTTTACCGAATCTACACTGTACCCGTCAAAAAGCTTCTCTGAAATTACTTTTATGACTCTTTCCGTGCTTTCATCGGACTGTGTTTCCGGCATCCGTTCGGCTACTGCTGATATGCTTCTTTCAACAATTGCCCCCAGCCAGTCGGACACCCCGACTGCCTCGACTCTGTATGACGCTGACGCGTCACCGGTAAACATAAGAAGGGTCGCGGCTGTGAAGACGGCCGCAACCCATAGTTTTAACGTATATTTGTCTTGCTTAGAAAAGTTCTCCGAAGCCAAAGTGGAATCTGCCCTCATCGCCTGTGGCATAGTCAAGCCTTAGATTTCCAAGCGGAGTGTTTATCCTGACTCCGAATCCGGGGGACGAGCCCATATCGCTTCCGAAGCTGGCTGAATCACCCTCTTTTCTCCATGCGCGGCCAATATCATAGAATGCTACAAGGGAGAAATTCTTATCCATCGGAACTCTGAGCTCGAAGTTGCCGAGCAGCATCTCTTCCCCATGATAACGGTCATCGTCGTAACCGCGGAGCGTTGTGTCTCCTCCGACCGTGTACATCTGTTCATACGGGACATCTCCCGAAGACGATCCCACGATTATCCTTGAAGCAAATATAACGGGTCTTTCTGTATTTCCTCCAAAAGATGTTTCGAAGAAATCTTTAAATAACTTGTCAACTGTAAAGTAGAACTTTGCTTCCAGCCAATATTTGAAATAACTGTAATCTACGCCCTCAACGTCTGCCTGTCCATACTGGACGTTGAGCGTCTGGACGTCACCTTTTGAGTAGGGCAGATATTCGTCGATGTTCAGGCGGCGGACGGATGCAGTGACCGAATAATATGTACCATCACCAAGATCATCAAGTACAGTGGTAGGCGGCACCTTTTCGTCTATCGGAATATTGCCCCAGTTGCTCTTTTCATATCCCGCCGGTGGATTGTCAGGTTCGTTTTTAACTTCATGCCAGTCGAATAGCAGATACCAGTTATAGAGGGAATCATCCTTGAACTTTCGGCCAAAACCGAAGAATGCACCTGTCTTGTCCCTGTCATATCTGAATCTTTCCTGATCATCAACGTAGTATCTTAAATCATCCCAGGCTCTTTTGTAGCCGCCAATCTTCCAGGCCGTAACTTTCCCGCTCATGTAAGGCTGTTCATAGCTGACCCAGTACTCTTCTCTGTTGCCAAGGTCAAATCCAACGCTGAGCTTCATTCCCCGGCCGCCTATGTTTGTATTTTCATAACTGAGCCCGCCGCCGAAGCCGCTCTGCGTTCCGTATGCGATGTTGAAACCAAGCTTGCCAGTACGGCCCTCTTCGACCGTAAGGACAACTATCACGTCATCAGGGTTTTCACCGGGCTCGAAGTTAACGTTAACGTCGCTGAAGAAGCCTACGCCCTGAAGTCTGCTGAGTGATAGGCGAAGCTTGTTTGCGTTGAAGAGTTCTCCCTCTTTTATCTTGAGGTAACGCTGCACCACGTGGGTCTTGGTGATCTTATTGCCCTGGATCACTATCTGGCTTATCTTAGGCTCAACTATGACAACATTGATCTCAGTACCCTCAATGCGCACGTCGGCCACGTTAGCCATTACATATCCGTCTGACTGGTACTTTTCCTTTATCCTCTGGAGATCGTTCCTGAAAAATGTCCGATTGAAGATCATACCCGGCTTTGTAAAAATCATCTCTTCGAGTTTTTCACTTGTGTAGACCGTGTTGCCCTCAAAATTTATCTTGCTGACAACTGGGTTTTCCTGAACGAGAAATACGACATCTACTCCGCCTTCCTTGTCCGTCACCCGGTAGTCGGTAGCAACGAAAAATCCGAGCTCGAATATTGCCTCGGCATCCTTCCGAAGTTTCTCCTCGTCGACCGGCTCGCCAACCTTGGAGGTGATTATGCTCATTATGTGTTCGGTTACGACTTCAGAATTTCCCTGGACAGAAATGTTCAGGATGGCGGGACCTGTGAGCTCCGGGAGTTTTTGGTCCTCGACAGGCTTCTCGGTTCCGTTATCCGCTGTCACCGTTTCTCGGATATCAGGGGAGGCCAGTCCTTCTTCTGCAGCATAGGCAGGTGTTAGTACCAACAGAAAAACAAGGGCAACGACGGAGAGAGACCTGACACGGAAAGACACAAAAAACCACTCCTCTGAAATGGATACGAGATTTCAGCGCAAAGATCCTGCGCAATGCCGCTATTTGATAACTTTGATCGCAGGTGTATCTCCTCTCAGAGCTTTTTCCCCTATCTGCAATAGAGCGAGAAGATCTTCTGCGCTTATTCCTGCTTCCGATCTGACGGATGACTCTCGGACAGCAGGTTTTTCCGAAACAATAATTTCTTTCTCCGGGGTCCTGGCCACTGTTCCCTTTTTGGCAGGCGCAGAGAAAATACCTTGTGCCGCCGTCCTTCCGATATTCTGGCCGCTGAGATCTTCCCTCAGTGTCCTCAGGAGTTCGTCTTCCTCTCTGGTGACCCAGGCCAGCACCTCTTCCCCGTTGTTATGTAACGGTACTGAGGCAGTCTGTGGCGTCCATGGTCTCTCAGATTCCACGGCAAGAGGTATCGTAGAGACCATAACTATGAAAAGAGCGATCCCTATGCTTCTGATACTCATGGTGACTGCGGATCCGCTGAATATGGCGGCTGTCGAGGTCTGCTCGTTTTCGAGCATATGAGCAAGGTCTTCCCTTATCTCGCGCACCTCGGCAGAAAGACAGTCAGCCTCCACAAGGGCAGAGTCCCATCTTTCCTTGTCACAGGCGGCGGAGAGTCTGTCAAGCCATCTTTGTATCCTTGAGATCTTCTTTTTCATGAGTTACTCCTCCATGCAGATATGGGATGTGTTATTATTATCCCGTTTTACATGGCGGAAGTGGCTTCATCCGCCTTCAGCCACTTGCGTAATTTAGCTATCGCTTTTCTGCGTATCCTGTATATATGACTGATGTCAAGATCTGCCTCTTCTGCAACCTCTCTTGCCATCCTGCCTTCTATCACAAGCGCCTTCACTATTTCAGCCTCTCTTTGGGAAAGGCTGTTCATTGCCTCTTCAAGATCAAGTGTCCACTCTGCTCTGTCTGCATGTTCCGATACTGAGCCTGACTGCAGAGACTCGTGCATAAATACTGTTTCGTCGTCCGTTGGGATCGGAGCCTTCGATTCCACCCGCTGGATAAAATTTATCATCCCGCCTTTGATCTTGTAGTAAGCAAGGGTGGAGAAACAGTTGTTCCTTTCGACGTCGAAACGATCGACAGCGTTGATAAGTGAAAGCATTCCTTCCTGGATAAGATCCGGGTAGGTACTGTATGGGACTCTGAGTTTTTTTGCAAGCCAATATACCATAGGCCTGTATGCCAGGATCAGTTCCTCGCGTGCTTCTTCGTCTCCCTCGGAACATCTCCGCCACAGTTCCCTTTCAGCTTCCGCCCTATTCTCGTCGCATGCTGTCATTTCTTTTTCGGGATCGCTTTTCAAATGCATATCCTCGTTTCGCAATTTCTTCCTGCTCGTCTGTTATCACACCTACAATAGTGATTTTACCATTAATCAGGAAAATCTACCACGGCAAAGGAATATCTTTGATGCAGTCCATATTTGTCCTTAGGTGTAAGGTATCATTGAAAAATACGATGAAAGCCCTGTTTTTCTTATCTATCCCTATCCCGGAAAGCGAACAGTTGTCCATCTTCATCCGCCAGAATACGTTTACCCTCTGTATCTTTATCAGGGGCAGAAGAAGCGTTCTGAATAGTGCTCCGTGCCCCACCACGACAACATGTTCATCCTTAAGGGCCAGTATCCTGGCAGCGCATGCCTCAGCCCTCCTGTAGACAATGTCGGCATCCTCTCCGTTAGTCGCTGTCACATCCACCTGTGAGGACTTCCACCTTTCGAAGAGGTCCTCTCCGAACCTTTCCTTGATTTGTGGAACTGTCAGGCCCTCCCACTCTCCAAAGTCCACTTCCCTGAGTTCGTCCCATGTCTCGACGCTGTTTTTTCCTATTATCTCCGCGATTATTGAAGCAGTCTTCATTGAACGTCCCAGAGGGCTTGAGATCACCCTGTCCACAGATTCGCATGAAAGCCTCATTGCCGCTCTTTTGGCCTGTTCTTCCCCTTCAGCGGCCAGCGGAACATCCGTGATGCCTTGATAGCGGAATTTCTTGTTCCACTCAGTTATTCCATGTCTTACAAGCGTGATCTTTCTTTTTATAACCAGCGAAAGCCCTGGGGTCTCCTGGGGGTCATTTTTGTTCTTTTCGGTAAGTGAGTTATAGTTTATAGACACTGCATTTGTCTCCTTCATGCTGAATGAGTATTTGTGAAACTGCGACAAATACGGTCGCGTGAAGCGATGGTGCAATGGTAAAGCTATTGTTTATTTAACATGGCTGAGCCGTCGCAAATACAGTCAAACAATCTGTACTGTCGACTTACAAACACGACATCTATTCTGACATAGAGGGACCGTTTGACTACTGTTTGACAACGTTTGACTATCGTTTGACCGCCCTCACAACGGCTTCACCATTGCTTCACGCCGGTGCTATCCCGGCATTTTCACAAAGGTATCCATCGCCTCACGCGGCGTGACCCTGCCGAAGTTTCACCATGGTTCCCTGCCATCAGGAATTCTAACAGATAGCGGGCCTGCTGAACAGAAATAAGGGGTGATTTAAAATGGGCAGAACTACAGAAAAAAAGACCCCGGCGCTTTTGGCCGAAGTCTTGATATGATCGGAAGTGGAGCCAGCGTCCGGATTCGGACCGGAGACCTGCGCATTACGAGTGCGCTGCTCTACCAACTGAGCTACGCTGGCCTCTAAAATAATGGCGGTCCCAACGAGATTCGAACTCGTGTCGCCGCCTTGAAAGGGCGGTGTCCTAGGCCTCTGGACGATGGGACCGCAAAGTGGTGAGCCGTCCGGGACTCGAACCCGGGACACCCGGATTAAAAGTCCGGTGCTCTGCCAACTGAGCTAACGGCTCAAAAATGTACATCACGATGGGATATTCTACAGGCTTTTACGAGAAAGTCAATAAGAACTTGTAAAATTATACTATACTCGGACGATTTTTAACTATAATGGCTGTTTTCCTCGTTATTTCCGCAGAGCCCGCAGGTACATTCTGTAGTTTCGAGTTCTTTTTGCAGCCAGTCTGCAGCAGGATGATATCTCCATCCGATCCATGTAGCTGCCTGAAGATGAAGGCATTTAACTGCATGCGGAGCTCCATCATTGTCGATCCCTCCGACTCCGGTCGGGATATCAATGCCGATCTCGGATATACTCTTTCTTAAAAGAGCATATTTTTCGTGCCATCGCGCTACCTCAGTTGCCTTTTCGCTGAAAAGTTCTTCCAGTTCCCGGATCTTATGGAGGGATTCGAGCTCGCCGCATTTCCGGTCAAGATAGGGACATGTGAGCCAGAATAGAGTTGGAAAAGGACTGCCTCCTTTCCTTTCGGGGCGGCATACCAACACTTGCGGGAAACCAAACGAGCATCTCGCCCCAACTGCATAAACTAATGATAAATCAAAGCGTCTCCGTCTGTTCCTCTTACGAAGCAGAATGACATCGTTTTCACTCAGGGGAGTCCAAAAAGCCGGCAGACTTTTGTCCGCCGGCTGCTTGAATGTTTTTATGTCCATTGCCCGACCGCAGCTATTTTTTGCCTGACTGGCCTGCTGCTGGACGTTTTTTAGAGCTGCGGACTTCTTTTGATCTGCTGAGATCTGCAATTTTTTCATCGCTGGATTTAAGGAATGTCGACAGCTTCTTTTCAAAGTCGTCTTCACGGTAAGCCGGCCTTGCCGGAGGCTCTTTGACCTGAAGTGCCTTGATGGAAAGGTCTATCCTGCCCTTGTCGTCAATTTTGATGACCTTGGCAGTTATCTTCTGACCAACTTCCAAGACATCCTCGACTTTTTTGACATAGTTGTGGGACAGCTCTGATATGTGGACCATTGCCTTCTGCCCCGAATCAAGCCTGATAAAAGCTCCATATGCTGCCACATGCTCGACCGATCCGCTCAGCACATCCCCCACGCTTACTCCTGTTGCTGCGGGTACCTTATCTACCATATGCGGTTCTTACCTCCAAGGGAAATATGTCTCCGTTCGTCACAGAGCTTTTAAATATCATGGAGCGCATTTTACCATAATAAATAAAAATGGCTACTCCTTTGTTGCGAATATGTGATTCTTATGGCGAAGCGCCTTCTCTATTGCTTCTACAACCTTCTCTGCCTGGACTGGCTTTATGAAGAAATCTGCAGCCCCGGCCCTGATGGCTTCGACCACCAGGTTCTGCTGCCCCATGGATGCAGACATTATGATCCTGGACTCGGGATATCTCTCCTTGATCTCCTTAAGGGCCTGAATGCCGCTCATCTCAGGCATCATTATATCGAGCGTCACGACGTCGGGCTTTATCTTTTCATAGAGTTCCAGAACCTCTTTGCCGTTCTCTGCCTCTCCGGCAACATCGAATCCGTTTCTAAGAAGCAGATCCTTAAGGATCGAACGCATATTGGCCGAATCGTCAGCTATCAGGATCTTTGCCTTCAAGGTATCTCCCTCCCTCAGTAATTTTTAACGAGAGACTGTTATTCCAAGCTCCTCTAAAAAGAGCGGACTGAGAACTTTGATGTAAGTCCCCTTCATTCCAAGGCTCCTGCTCTCTATGATACCCGCACTTCCAAGTTTTCTCAATGCGTTGACGATCACGCTTCTGGTCACGCCAACTCTGTCTGCCACTTTGCTTGCCACTACCACTCCTTCAGCTCCGCCAAGATCTTCGATTATATGCCTTACGGATTCGACTTCGGAGTAAGAGAGGGCTCTCATAGCCATCTGAACGACAAGACGCTCGCGTCCGCGCTCCTCGATCGACTTTCCCCTGTCATTGAGAATTTCCAGGCCGACCACCGTACCAAGGTATTCGGCAAGGACAAGATCCCTGGTATCGAACTGACAGCCGAAACGGGCAAGGATAAGCGTGCCGAGCCTTTCTCCTGAACCGTTGATCGGGACCAGCAGCACATGCTTGTTTGAATACGTGCAAGGTTGGTCTGCGTATGCGCAAAGACCGTGATCAGTGTGGTTCAGTATCGATTCATGGAAAGAGTTTACCTTTTCCACATATGCTGCCGGCATCGCTCCGTCAAGGAGCTGATCCGCCATGATCGGACAGTCATATTCGCTTATCCAGGCATAACCGAGGATCCTTCCCTCACCGTTGATGACGTAAACGTTAGCTGCAGAGAGGTCTGACATGAGCCTTGCCAGTCTGGGATAGTCGGGTGCACCCCGTTCTTTGCGAGCCTGAAGGGCACGGCTTACCATCCTCGTTTTCTCAAGAAGATCCTGCATTGCGGCAGGATTCATAATTTTCGGCCTTGCTTCGATAAGTTCTTTTGGTGTGTCCATTGCAACAACTTCCTTCCCTGTTTTTCTATTTTGTTCACTGCTCGTGTGCTCTCGGATGATATTCCAGATAACTTCTCTTCATCTGTTCGGCTGTGATGGACAGATACCTCTGGGTCGCGGCTATGCTTTCGTGACCCAAAAGTTCCTGGACCACTCTCAGCGGAGCTCCTCTCTCCAACAGATGTGTTGCAAAACAGTGCCTGAGTGTATGTGGTGAAACGCCGTAAATGCCTATGCGCATTGCGGCTTTTTGGACCAGTCTGTGTACGGTCCGGACTGTCAGCCTCTCGGCTCCCTTTTCCGATTTGAAGAGGGGCCCCCTCTTTCCTTCTGGGGGAATGGGCCTCCAGTCCTCAAGAAGCTTTTTCACACCCTTGCCAAAGGGGACCAGACGTTCCTTGGAACCCTTGCCGATGACCCTAATTATCCTCTGATCCGTTTCAATATCTTCCCAATTCAAATCTATAAGCTCAGATACGCGCAGACCCGAACCGTATAAAAGTTCAAGCACAAGTCTGTCTCTCTGATAGTGCTTCCCGTGCTCGGGACCCTCGACAAGAAGTTTTTCCGTATCCTCGCACGACAGAGCCTTGGGCAAAGAAGAGGGCAGTTTAGGTCCCTTTAGTCCAGCTGCGACTCCATAATCAAGGATTTCCCTTGAGGAAAGCCACTTAATGAAGCCCCTTACTGCCGAGAGTTTTCTGGCAGCAGATGTTTTGGCTATGCCATAACCAATGATATTTGAAAGATAGACCCGGACAGACTGAGCGTCTATCTCAGATACATCAGGAATGTCCTGCCTCAGCAAATACTCCCTGAACTGCTCCAGATCCACCCTGTAGTTCGTAACGGTGTTTTTCGAGCGTCCGCGTGACTCTATAGTTGATAAAAACAAGTCTATGTTTGCCGAGATGTTTTCCGTCATGAATGGTATTCTAGCATGTAGGAATGAAATTTCAAGCGAATTTTAAGAAAATTCACAAGATACGGTCATTTGTTGACTATTCAATCGTAAATGCAGGAGGAGACTTGAAAATCAGCTAAGCGATGGCTGAGCGTTGCTAAGTAGTTGCTAAGCAGTCGTAGGGCACAGGGGCAGGGTCGGGGAATTGCGTCCAAGGGCCGCGGAGGTTCAAAACCGCTGTCGATCTGTATGGACTTCTTCCAACGTTGTCTTGGTATCCCCCCACGTCTTACCGGTATGCACCTGAGCCGGGATCCATATGTTTTGGTATTTATGTCCACTTAGAAATCGTAAAAATCAAAAGGATGAGCCCCGGCTCAGGTGCATACCGGGAAGACGTGGAAGAGGCGCACCCCAAGATTCTAAAGCTATATCCCGATGTCGAAGCTCACTCAGGGACGACGATTTAAAAGACCTTCATTCATCGTCGGATGGGTCTTCCGACAAATTCTCCGCGATGCGAAGCGAGCAAATTCCTTAGCGACATACGTCGCGAATTCCCCCCGAGCGTTCTCCTCGCAAATTCCCCGGCGGACGCACTCCCCGCCCGGTTTTCACGACTGCTCAGCAACCGCTCAGCCATGCTCAGCCATTGCTCAGCCGCTTTTGCAGTTAAATAATTCTGCGTTCAATGCGATAAACTTACTCATCGCACATATCGCCCTCTCGTGATAGGCTTCGCACCTTTCGGTCCGCTTCTTTATCTTTTTGCCTTCAAGTTTTGGAAATATTCCGAGATTTACGTTCATCGGCTGAAATGTCTTGGGCATCGCAGTTTTTAGGTAGTTAAGGAGCGATCCCATCGCGGTCTTCTGAGGGAATTCGGGCATGGGAAGGCCTTTTATTCGCGCTGACATGAAGAGGGCGGATGCAAATCCCATGGCGGTGCTTTCCAGGTATCCCTCGACACCGGTCATCTGCCCGGCCAGGAATATATCTTCCCTGCCCTTCGGCCTCAGATACCCGTCAAGCACTGCTGGGGCACATACAAACAGATTCCTGTGCATGACGCCCTTCCTGACGAGCTCGGCGTTTCTGAGCGCCGGGATCATCCTGAAGACCCTTTCCTGCTCCCCCCATTTGAGGTTGGTCTGGAAACCGACCATGTTGTAGAGGGTCCCCTCTTCGTTGTCCTGCCTAAGCTGCACTATGGCACAATACTCTCTTCCGCTTTTTTCATCGGTGAAGCCGACAGGCCTGAGCGGTCCGAAAAGAAGGGTCTTCTCTCCTCTCTTTGCAATAACTTCAACAGGAAGGCAGCCCTCAAAGTGTCTAATGTCCTCATCTTCAAATTTGTGTTTTGGGGCAGTTTCTGCATTTACCAAAGCTTCCCAGAATGCAAGGTAAGTCTCTTCGTCCATGGGACAGTTTATGTAGTCTCCGCTCTCCCCATATCTGTTTCCCCTGAATGAGTGATTGGGATCGACGCTTTCAAGTGTCACTATGGGTGCGACTGCATCGTAAAAATAGAGGAAATCATCCCCAATGAGTTTTTTGAGGCTCTCAGCAAAGGAACCGCTTGTAAGAGGACCTGTCGCGATGATTGCCGGACCTTCCGGAAGATCAGTCACCTCTTCCCTTATGACTTCAATGTTTGGATGCGACGATACTGCGGAATCGACCAGTCGGGCAAAGACCTCCCTGTCGACGGCAAGTGCGTTTCCTGCAGGCACCCTGCTTTCCTGCGCGCATTCCATTATCAGACTGTTCAGGAGCTTCAGCTCTGATTTTAGTATGCCTGCCGGGGTCGTGGGCTTTTCTCCTCCCAGGGAGTTGCTGCAGACCAGTTCGCCGAGGAATGGGGTCTCGTGCGCAGGAGTATTACTCTTCGGCCTCATCTCGTAAAGGCACACGTTGAAGCCCCGCCGTGCAAGCTGCCATGCAGCCTCAGAACCGGAGAGGCCTCCTCCTATTACGCTGACCGCCTCAGATCTCTGAACTTCCATTGTCAGTTTCCTGTTCCTCCGGTTCAGATCCTTCCTGTTCCGTTTTTCCGGGTTTCTTCCAGGCAATGAAATCGCAGTCGGGATATCTGTTGCAGCCGTAGAACATCCTTCCCTTTACCTTACCTTTTGCGGCACGCCTTCTGACAAGCTCTCCCTCTCCGCATTTGGGACATTTTATACCGGTCGTTCTCACTATGTTCCTGGTATATTTGCAGTCTGGATAGCCTGAGCATGCTATGAATTCGCCAAACCTTCCGCTTTTGACCACGAGGTCCCTGCCACATTCAGGACATTGCTCTCCAACAAGCTCAGGTTCCGGCCTCATGTTCTCCGCATGAGCAGATACGTCGTCGAGGACAGGTTTGAAGCCGCTCCAGAACTCGCCGACCACCTTTTTCCACTTGAGTTCTCCCGCCTCGATCCTGTCCAATTCCTCCTCCATCATGGCAGTGAAATCCACGTTTATGAGGCTTGAGAAGTATCTGATCAGAAAAGTGTTGACAAGCCTTCCGAGTTTTGTCGGCATCAGTTTTTTGTCTTCTTCTCCCCTGTCAACGTACCCCCTGACAGAGAGTGTGTTGATTATGGCAGCGTATGTCGAAGGCCTTCCTATTCCCTTTTCTTCAAGAGCCTTGACAAGCCCGGCCTCTGTATATCTTGAAGGCGGCTGGGTAAAACGCTGCTCGCTGAGGATCTTTTCTAAGGTGAGGTCCTCACCCTTTACGGCCGGCTTCATGTCGGCATCCTTGACTCCAAGCGGAAAAACCTTCCCCCATCCGTCAAAGACTACGGCAGCGCCTGACTGTTTGAGAGAATAATCTCCGCTGGTGCAGGTAAGCGTCGTCCTCGCAATGATCGCAGGCGCCATTTGGCTGGCTATGAAACGGCTCCATATAAGTTCATACAGCCTGTACTGTTCCTGCGTAAGACAATCTCTTACTGATTCGGGAGTGATGAAAGGATCTGTGGCTCTGACAGCCTCATGGGCATCCTGAGATCTCGCCTTTGATGCAAATGTGTTGACGCTCTTCGGCAAATAACTCTTTCCGTAGTTATCAAGTATGAATTTTTGGGACGACGCGATCGCTTCAGGGGAGATCCTCAGACTGTCGGTGCGCATGTATGTTATGAGCCCGACCGGCCCTCTTCCGGGAATATCCACACCTTCATAGAGTGATTGAGCAATACGCATGGTCCTGCCGGGGGCGAAACCGCACCTTCTCGATGCCTCCTGCTGGAGCGTGCTTGTCTTGAAAGGAGGCAGTGCTGATCTGGGGCTTTCCTTGGTCCTAAACTCGTCCACACTTAGCCCTGATTTTTCTATCTCTTTAACGATACAGGAGGCTTCTTTTTCGGTATGTACCGAGAGCGGTTTCCCGAGATATTTGTCAGCCCTCAGCCTGTACTTTCTTGTGCCGTCAGAACTTGAGCATTCAACATCTATAAGCCAGTACTCTTCGGGAATGAACTTTTCGATCTCATCTTCACGCTCACAGATTATCCTGAGAGCTACTGACTGGACCCTTCCGGCAGATAGCCCCCGTTTGACCTTGTTCCAGAGCAGAGGGCTGAGCTGATATCCGACAAGTCTGTCAAGAACACGGCGGGCCTGCTGCGCGTCCACCCTGTCTATGTCTATGTGATCAAGTTCCTTTACAGCCGCGGTCACCCCGTGTTCGGTTATCTCCTGCATCCTTATCCTGCACTCCGACTTGGGGTCTATGTCAAGAAGATATGCCAGGTGCCATGCAATAGCTTCGCCTTCCCTGTCCGGGTCGGAGGCGAGAAGTGTTTTGCTGCTTGCCTGGGAGGCACTCTTGAGCTTCTTGATTATGTCACCCTTACCCCTCAGCTGAATGTATTCAGGCTCGAAACCGTTTTCAATGTCAATGGCTATGCGGCCCTTCGGCAGGTCCCTCACATGTCCTACGCTTGCAAGGACTTTGTAGCCGCTGCCCAGTATTTTTTCAAGAGTTTTTGCCTTAGCAGGAGATTCGACCACAACAAGTGTCTTTCCTTCGTACTGCTTTAAGGACTGTGTCCCGTTTCCCCTGGACGACGGCTTTTTTGATGCCGTTTTCTTCGCGGTTTTGGGGGAGGTTTTCTTTGCCGCCGATGTGATGCCGGTTTTGGCCTTTTCTGCGGCAGTTTCGGCAGCTTTCTTTTTGGGGACAGATTTTGTAAGGGTTGCTTTAGCTTCAGCAATTATTTCCGTTTTTTTATCTTCCTTGATCTTTTTTCCAGTCGCCATTCGATGCACCTCTCTCAAACATTCACGCTGAACCGGCCTGAGCCCGAAGAACATATTATTCCTTTTGCAGACAAAATTGCAATCGTTTTCAAAATGTCAGCGGCGCTCATTTTAACCTCAAGAGCTATGTTGTCAACCGTCTGACCGCCTCCGAACCGAAGCACCTTCAATATCTCCCGCTCCTCGAGGGAGAACTGGAGCTCCTCCATCGGCCGTCCTGTCATGTTCTTACGCGCTGATGCCCCTGTCCCGGTCTCGGACATTCCGAAAAAATCCCTGAGGTCGGTGAGAGGATGTGCCCCGTCAAATATTAGCCTGTTGCTTCCCGAAGCGTTCTCTTCATCTATCCTTCCGGGTACTGACCACACTTCGCGTCCCAGTTCCGCAGCGAGTCCGGCAGTAATCATTGCGCCGCTTTTGCGCGGAGCCTCGACCACTATCAACTTCGAAGAGATTGCTGCGACTATCCTGTTTCTCCTAGGAAAATGCCACTGTTCTCCTTCGGTCCCGACAGGAAATTCAGAGATCAGTGCGCCACACTCCATGATCTCCTCAAACAGACCCTCGTTGGATCTGGGGAAATATACATCCGCTCCTGTGCCGAAGATGGCAAATGTTTTGCCTCCCGAGATGCAGGCTCCCCTGTGTGCATTTCCGTCTATCCCCGACGCTCCTCCGCTGATCACCGCAGTGCCGGCAGATGCGCAGTATTCTCCGATCTTAAGAGCTATCCTTCTCCCATAGGCACTTGCTTTTCTTGTGCCTACCACCCCGGTGCACCTGATTGGAAGCCTTCTTTGCTTTCCCCGCCAGTACAGGACAAGGGGCGGGTCCTTGAGGTCTTTCAGTCTCACAGGGTAATCTTCGTCTTCTATGCAGACAGTCCTTATGCCAAGTCTCATGCATTTTTCAATTTCATTCTCCGGCCATCTCTTTTCGATCCTTGATTTGACAGCAAAGATCGCTTTCTCGGTCAAATCAAGTCCTGTAAAGAGCTTTGGGTTGCATTTCCACAGATCGTCGGGTGACATCAAGCCCTTTTTTAATGCTGCCCAAAGCTTTCTTCCCTGTCCGTCAAGTGTGTTGAGAAGTAGAAGGATCCTTAATTTTTCATCCAAGAGAGAGCCTCCCCCTCCCTGTAACTGAGCGCCTCCGCAACATGTTCCAGCCTGATGTGCTCGGCAGCGTCAAGGTCCGCTATTGTGCGGGAGACCTTGAGGATCCTCGAAAGGCCCCTTCCCGAAAGCCTTACTCTGTTAAGCGCCTGAAGCAGGAATCCCTTCACCTCGGGAGAAAGAGTGATCTTCCTGCGAAGCAGCTTTTCCGGGATCTCGGAGTTCGACCCTATCCCATACTGTGACCATCTCTTTATCTGTATTTCCCTTGCGGCCCTTACCCTTTCCGCAACCTCCGCACTGCTCTCACCGCACTTTCCTTCAAGTGATACGAGCTCTTCCGGAAGGAGCCTGGGTATTGAGAGGTGCAGGTCTATCCTGTCCAATATGGGGCCGGAGAGGCGTCTTCTGTACCTTTCGAGTGCGGAGGGAGAGCATGAACAGCGTTCGACCGGGTCGCCGGCATAACCGCAGGGGCATGGGTTACATGCGGCCACCATGAGGACCTTTGCCGGGTATACGACACTTCCTGAGGCCCTCGAGACAGTTATCTGCCCGTCCTCCAAGGGCTGTCTGAGTGCCTCAAGGACATCCCTCGTAAATTCAGGAAACTCGTCAAGAAAGAGAACTCCCCTGGAAGCAAGGCTGATCTCCCCGGGACGGAGTGTTGTTCCTCCTCCGCATAGGGCAACTGCGCTTGCTGTGTGATGTACCGACCTGAAAGGCCTCTCCCTGACGGAGGATGCAGAATCGCCAACAGTGCTCCTGAGAAGCAGGACTTCCATCAGTTCCTTGTCAGAGAGGGGAGGAAGTATGCCTTTCAGCGCCCTCGCAAGAAGAGTTTTGCCTGATCCCGGTGATCCGACAAGAAGTATATTGTGGTGCCCTGCCGCTGCTATCTCAAGAGCCCTTTTTGCTGCGGACTGCCCCTTGATATCGGCAAAATCCGGATCTGCCTGTGGAGGGGCATAGTCAGCCTCGCAGTGTTCCACAGCCGGCAGTTCGATATCATTTCTGAGATGGGCGAATAGGTCTCCCAGTGACCTTACCCTCCATGCTGAAACTCCCTCCACGAGAGAAACTTCAGCGGCATTCTCTTCGGGTATATAAAGATCCCACCCCTTTTCCTTTGCCAGGAATGCCGCCGGGACGGCTCCTCGCACTTTTCTCAACCTTCCGTCAAGGGCAAGTTCGCCTATGAAGAGGGAGGGCTTCTTTACCTTTACCCCTCCTTGAACAGATGCGATGCCTACTGCTATCGCAAGGTCCAGCAGCGCCCCTTCTTTGGGGATGTCTGCCGGCGCAAGGTTGATGGCCACCCTTCCCCTGAGGGTGATGCCGACGCTCCTCAGCGCTGCCCTGACCCTCTCCCTTGCTTCCCTGACCGCAGTATCGGGCAGCCCAACGACCGATATGTTGAAAAGTCCGCCCGTTATCTCGACTTCGACCTCCACCGCGACAGCCTTTACACCTCTCAGCGTCATTCCTGAGACAGAGTTCATTCGATCCCCTCCGTAATCTCTTTGATGTGTTCTATCGAGGAAAGTTTGTCATCATTCAGAGTAACGGCGATAAGATCGATGCGCCAGAACCCTGTGTAATTTCTCTTTTCTGTCCATATCCTTGCCGCTCTTTTAAGCTTCTTCAGCTTTTCCGGTCCCACAGTACATTCAGGAGGCATCATCCAACCTTTGCTCCTTGTCCTGACCTCAACAAAGACTATCTCATCGCCATCGGAGGCGATGATGTCTATCTCGCCGTGCCTGCAGCTCACATTTCTTGCTATTATTCTGTATCCTAACCGGGTGAGGTATTCTGTCGCCCTATCTTCACCGTATGTTCCTCTTTGGAGGTGAGGGGGGCTTGGGGGGGAAGCGGGTCGCCCGTCTTTCCCTGAAGTTTTTACTGCTAAGTCTTTATTCCTTTCCTGAAGAGAGCGTTCGAGAGCCCTTTCGAGGCTCATGACCCGCTTCCCCTTACGACCCCCCTGAAAGAGATCCTGTGTATGGGAGACGGGCCGATTTCAAGCAGTATCCTTCTGTGTTCGGCGGAGGGGTAGCCCTTGTGCGAGCAGAAGCCATATTCTGGATAGAGTCTGTCAAGCGTCTGCATGACCCTGTCCCTGAGAACTTTGGCAATTATTGAAGCTGCTGCGATAGAGGGGACTATGTCGTCTCCTCCGATCACACACCTCTGGTATATACTGAGGTCAGGTATGAGCGTGCTGCCGTCAACAAGAACTATGTCCGGCTCAGTCTTGAGGCGTTCAACAGACCTCTTCATGCACCAAAGGGACGCGCGGAGGATGTTGATCCTGTCAATCCTGGCAGGTGAGGCAGCTTGTGCTCTCCACATCACACCGCTCTCGCAGATCATTTCGAAAAGTGTCTCTCTTTTTGGAGGAGAAAGTTTTTTTGAATCCTTCAGTCCTTTTGAGAGGAGATATTTCCTCTGTTCAGCAGTCAGTATCACAGCAGCAGCAACCACAGGCCCCGCAAGCGGACCTCTTCCTGCTTCATCGGTCCCCGCCGCCACCATTCTGCCATCAGCATGCATCATTCCAGGGTCTCCCAGAGGGGGGGGGCGCCCGGCTTCTCGAGGCTCAGCCTGCCTAGTTTTCCGGTCGCAAAGGCATCTATGAACATCCTGCCGGATGTCTCCATGTCCGTGATTCCTCCCGGGAGGAGCTTTCCAAGGCGTCTTCCCACAGAATCAAGTATTTCAGCCGGAGTTCCTTCCGGCTTGATCCCCCATGCCGACTCCACCCCTTTCCAGAGGTCTTTTTTGATGAGGAAGGAAATGCACTCCTTAGCGTGCTCTTCCCAGCTGCCTATTACCTGTCCTCTGGTGGAACCGATCCATGATATGATCCGGTGCGCCCTTGCGTCGCTGTGCGGGTCGAGTATCCCCGGTGAATCAACAAGGAGGAAGCCCTCTCCCCTGAACCAGGAGACCCCTTTGGTTATTCCGGGGATACCTCCTACAGGGGCCGCTTTTCTCCCCACCAACTGATTTATCAGCATCGATTTGCCTACGTTGGGAATGCCCACTACAGCCATCCTCAAATCGCGGAAAGCGGGCTTCTTCTCCCTGAGCTCTTTTCGGATCTGGCTGAGTCCTCCCTTTCGAAGGTCAAGCGGCCATGCCGGAAGGTTTTTAGCCTTCAGATGATCAGTCCACATTTTTGTGACAACGGGGTCCGCCAGGTCCGCTTTTGAAAGGATAGCCCACATCTTTATCTTTGGCGCGAAGATGCTCAGCAGCGGCGACGAAGAGAGGTTCGGAGCCCTGGCGTCCCGAACCTCTAGAATAAGATCAATATTCTCCGCAAGCGCCTGGAGCTGTCGCCTGCCCTTCGCCATATGACCGGGAAACCATACGGTCCTGCCCATTTATTCTATCGGTCCTATCCTGTTGAGAGGCCAGTATCTGAATACCGCAGGTCCGCGGAAGAAGTTTCTGGGGACATATCCCCAGAACCTTCCGTCCTGGGAGTTGGGCCTGTTGTCGCCAAGGCAGAAGTAGCTCTTTTCCGGGACTGTCTGAGACAGCATGTCAAAGGTATCTTTGTTCTTGACATATGGTTCGAAGACCTCTTTGTCATTTACATATACCGTCCCGTTCCTAATCTCGACCTTGTCTCCAGGGAGCCCGATTATTCGCTTGACGAAATCCCTTCTGGGATCTACCGGATATTTGAAGACCGCTATCTGACCTCTCTTCGGTTCCACTTTTGGCATCGCATACCAGAACTTGAGTACAAGCACGCGGTCACCGACTTCAAGGGTCGGTATCATCGAACCGCTTGGGATCCAGAAGGCCTGTATCACAAAAGTTCTGAGGACAAGGGCAAGGACAAGCGCCCAGAATACAGTCTCTATTGTTTCACGCCACCATGGTTTAGGCATAACATCGATTCCTCCAATATAAGTTAAAAAAAGAACAGACAGGGCAATTATACCTATTGTCCTTTTGCCGGCAGACATTTAATTATACTTTTCTAAAGCTTCCTCCGAGGCCTCTATTTCCGCAATGTAAGAGGCGCCGCCCTCAAGTTCGGGCAGAAGGGTATCCGAGGGCCCCTCCAAAAGCGATACCCTGTTGAGGCCTCCGGGGTTATAAACATCCACGACAGGTCCTGTGAGTCCTGCCTTAAAAGCTGCTATAGCGCTCGCAGTCGAGCCGGTACCGCATGAAAGGGTGAGGTCCTCCACCCCCCTCTCATAGGTAAGCACTTCCAGCCCTTTATCGAAACTTCCTCTCGGAGAGACGAAGTTGATGTTCGATCCTTCAGGGAAAAGGTCGGTCCTCAGCCTTATCGACCGGCCGATCTTCCTGTAGAAGTCCTCTGAATTAAGTTTTTCCTTCTCAAAGATCACCGTATGGGGAACTCCTACCGTCAAAAAAGTGTAATTGAAACCATAGCCCTCGACAGAGGCCGGAACATCCAGAATAAGACCCGAGACGTCGACCGGAGACAGTTTGATCACGACCCTCGCGCCTTGTACGGCTGCCTCCACCCTGCCGCCAAGTGTCTCAAACGCCATTACGGGATCCTTTGCGATTCTCTTAAGAAATGCATATCTTGCAATGCACCTTGCACCGTTGCCGCACATCTCTCCCTCTGTGCCGTCGCGGTTGAAGAGTCTCATTTTGAAGTCGCATACCCCGGAAGGCTCGGCGACAAGTATTCCATCAGCTCCAAGCGACTCTCTTCTTCTGCAGAGGGCTTTGGCATACCCCGACAAGATTTCCTTACTGTATCTAAGATCCATGTTGTCGATGATCAGAAAATCGTTTCCGTTGCCGTTCATTTTTGTGCAGAGGATCATCCGGCATCCGACCTCTCGTTTGGGTTTTTCCAACGGGAACTATTTTACACCAAATATGGCCGATTGTGGGAATCGGCTTCCTGTCTGACATTTCATCATTGCGGCCTTTCCAGCCTGCCTCCCCAAACCAACCCGTTGTTAATAATGTTGTTCTTTGAGCAAAATTATAGGAAGAACTTGAAATATTGTAACTAAGCAAGTATAATTCCATCCGATGCAGACGACGGGCGATTAACTCAGCGGTAGAGTGTCACCTTCACACGGTGGAAGTCGTTGGTTCGAACCCAATATCGCCCACCAGGCCAATAATCCACACGTTTCCATACACCCGAGAAACCCTGCCCACAGCAGGGTTTCTCGCTTTTTCAGTAAACCACAGATAACCATAAATAACCGCTGTTATTCATTCAATACTGTATAATTATTTGTATAAATACGTCATACGGTCACAGTATTTTATACGGTGGAGGGGATATCATGGCTCTGACTGAGATCATCATAAAGAACGCGAAACCCAAAGAAAAACCATACAGCCTTTCAGATGGCCGTGGATTGATCCTCGACATCCGCCCTAACGGAAGCAAATATTGGATCGCACGCCTATGGATCGATGGAAAAGAAAAACGTAAAAGCCTGGGAAGCTACCCTGACGTCAGCTTAAAGGCGGCAAGAGATAAGAACTATGAGATAAGAAAAGAGGATAAAAGGGGACCTTCAGGAGAGTATTCTTTTAAGGAGCTTGCTGTTGAGTGGTTCAACTCCGTTATCCTTCCGGACAAAAGCAAAAACTATGTCCGGACCGTAGAATTGAGACTGAATAAATATCTGATCCCCGAGTTTGGCAATAGAAAGCTGAATGAAATTACTCCTAATATGGTCCTACTTTTTTGCAGACAAATTGAAAAAGAAGGACTTACAGACACCTCACACAGATTACGCCAGTTTATGAAACAGATCTTTGATTATGCCATTACAACAGACAGGACTTTGGTCAACCCAGCGGCTGCCATATCAAAAGCGCTGCAGCCGCACCGCCAGAAACACTATGCAACAGTTGTTGAAAGTGAAAATATTGGCGCCCTGATGCGCAGCGTCTATGCCTATCCTCAAAGATTAGTACGGTATCTGATGATAATGTCGGCTCTGACATTTGTCCGTCCAGTCGAGATTCGGCAGGCAGAGTGGAAAGAGTTTGATTTGAACAAGAAAGAATGGCGTATACCCGGCGAAAAGATGAAAGAGAAAAACGAGCATGTTGTTCCGCTATCAACGGAAGCTATAAGGGTATTGAAAGAACTCCTGGCAATATCAGGAAACAAGTCCTGGCTCTTTCCTTCTCCGCGCGGAGGCGGCCGACATTTAAGCGATGGGGCCGTGCGCACGGCCTTAAGATCCATGGGGTATGAGAAGGAGGATATGACAGCCCACGGGTTTAGATCAATGGCCAGCACCATCTTGAATGAGTATGAATGGCCGGCTGATGTCATCGAGCACCAGCTGTCACATGTTGACAGAAATACGATAAGAAGAACATATAACCGAGCTCAGTACATGTCTCAAAGAATAGCTATGATGGAATGGTGGGGCGACTTCCTGATTGCAGTACGGGATAAAAAAAATATTCCGCTAAAACCTGAAATATAGCAGAGAACATCAGTTTAAATGCATTAGGAATAAATAATCACGCTTTGAAAGGAGAGTCATTAAATTTATTGAAAATGCAATTTGTTATTTTTTTATTTAAATAATATCTATTTTTTGTTCAATATGCTGTAAAATCTACTTTGGAATATAGATTTATAATATTTTATCAGGGGAGGCAATATTTTGCGTTTAGATGATTGGGTTTATCGCGGAGCACCGTCTTTTTATGATAAAACATTGAATTCTTTAGCTAATAGCGAATTACCACCTGAAAATTGGGCATTAAGTAATTCTCCAAATGAATACAGAATACTGCGATACTATTTGGCCAATACGTTTGAAAAATTATGGACTGAAAGAGAAAGTGTGGATCCTTCTGTGCAAAATTTATATATCTATGAAGATTCACAACAAGCATGTTTTAATACTGGTTTACTAGACAAGCACTGGCAAAACATTTACTATTATTGTGTAAAAAATGATCGACCTAATCTGCAACCATGGAAATTTAAAAGTTTTTATAATTGTTATACCATTACTTCTTTTAATTCTACAAAAATGTCAGCCCAATCTGTCGAAGCACTGAGAAGACCTAATTATTTTCAAAATCCTACAGATTTAGTTTTTGATGTTAGGTTAGAGATAGTGCCACAATGGAATCATATTATTGGTGATACAGAAAACTTTAATAGGATTCCAGAAGAACTTCGGATGAAGGGTAAAGAATTTTGCCGTAACTTAATCGACGGATCTATTCGAACCACTAAGAAAAGAATCGAAGCCAACTATAAAACAGCTGTTCCACAGTGGTATAGAGGTAAAATTCAACTACTAGTACCACTTTATCTAACAAATCCCAACACACCTGACCTAGCTCTTGTTGTTTCTAAAAGTGATGATGGGACTCAATACCATGGGCACACATGTCTAACTATAGAAATGGCATACATTAATGCTAGGCAAATTACAAAACCTGAAAGTTTTTGGCTTCTCCCATAATAAGTATTTTTACATAAAAAAATAATTGGTGTTGATTTTTAACAACAAAGGTATATAATTACGCCATCGAGGGTCAAGGACCCTGTAGAAGAAGAAACGAAACCGTAGTTAATTAGAGAGGGCGGGAAGGTAGCTTCCTTGCCCTCTCTCTTGTTCTTCTAATAATATAATTATTAGTAAAGCTTTTTAAGTCTTTGGAGCATTTTCTAAATATGATAAGTGCAATTTTTTAATCTAATAAATTATCATTTGTAAGTTCAAAATAATATAATCGCATACGAAATACCTATTCCGATAACACCCTCGCCGGTATGTGCCAATCCAATAAAGGGGCCGATCGCCAAACGTTTACTCTTTTCTTTTGTGATTGTAGTTTCAAGATCATTATTTTTTTCGTGTAATGATTGGACCTGAGTTTGCCATTCAGTACGTTCCTGAGTAAGCGTCAAACCATCCGCACCTGTGAGTAATAATATTCTTCATATAAAGTCTCCCCAACAAGTTACCATGAAGGGGAGATTTTTTTATGTTCGATCACCGTGGCAAGCAGATCTATCTCATATGC
>JAPCWD010000015.1 GCA_025943965.1 Synergistaceae bacterium DZ-S4 | reverse complement strand
TTCGGTCTTCCCGGCACCTCTATATCATTAGGGTAATTCTACCCAAATGACCAGTATTATGAAAAGACGCTTACTTTTATTCTTATGTTATCTCTTTGGTAAATATATTTTATGATACGAGCGGCTTTTGTTTATGCTCCTAAAAAGCTGTCATAGATTAAACTCAAAGACACTGGATCCCCGACAGAGGCACTCGGGGATGACGGAGATAAGAGACCGGATCCCGGCTCACGGCCAGAGAGCCAACGAGTTGCGAGTTGTGCGAATCGGCTGGCAGTTACACCAAGTGCATTCGGAGATAACGGGGAGAGAAAAAAGGTTAAAACAACTGTTTGACGATCGTTTGACAATTGTTTGACCATTGTTTGACAGCAGATCAAACAATTGCTTAGCCATCTTTAAATCGACTGCTTGTCAGTCTTTACGACCACTCAGGGAGGTGGCATGATATGTCGAAAAAAACATTTTTTTTCATCATGGCAGCCTTTTTGCTGCTCCTCCTTTGTGCCGCGCAGTCATTTGCGGCGGCATCTCCCGAACCTACTGACAAGACCATTCCCAGAGAGATAAAGATAGGAAAGAAGACATCAGAACAGGTTGAGAAACAATTTCCCCGTGTCCATGACCCTTCGCGTGAGGCAAAACTTGCGATGATAGCCGGCAGGATGACTCCTTATCTGAAACGCGAACTCCAATATAGCGTTAAGATCCTTGAGATGAAAGATCCCAACGCTTTTGCCCTTCCTGGCGGTTTTACCTACATAACTACCGGGATGCTCGATTTCTTGAAGAGCGAGGATGAGATCGCGGCTATACTGGCTCATGAGTTCGTCCATGCGGACAGGGCTCACGGCATAGTTCAGGCTGCCAGAAACAACAGGCTGAGCCTTCTCTCGCTGGCCGGAATGATCGCGGCTACCCAGGGAGGGGGGATGGCGGCCGCGATGCTTTCAAGTGCGATACAGACAGCCATAATGGGAGCTTACAGCATCGAGCTTGAAAAAGAAGCTGATGCAATGGGAATAGATATAATGTACAAGGCCGGATACAACCCTGCGGCAATGCTGACGACCATGGAGCGCCTCCAGGTCGAGAGGATGAAAAGGGCCTACGTTGATCCTGGGATATTTCAGACACATCCCGAGGTCGAGGAGAGGGTGAAGGCCGCCTTGAAGTACATGAAAGATAATGGCATAGAGGTCGACAGAAAGGGTGTCGTCCACAGACTGAAAACTGAGGTCACAGTAAAAGACGGAAGATCAACACTTACCATCGACGGCAGCATTTTTATTGATCTTCCGTGTGGTGAGGGAAACGACAAGTTTTTGAACGGGCTGAAAAAACGCCTTGACGATTCTCTTGCGATGGAACTGGCCCCTTATGACGTAACGGTGTATGGGACTCCGGGCGACCGGTCGCTAATAATAAGGGGGAGGACTATTTTGAACGAAAGAGAAATGCCGGAAGGTATGCCTCCCATACCAGAGATCAGGGAGAGGATCATAGCAGCACTTTCAGACGCCAGAAGGGAGAATCCACTGGCCGATTACTACGAGTAGATTATGGATCCCTCTTATATTTTTTACTTAGGGCAGTTATTTTTTAGATATGCAAATAAAAATATCCTAGGGAGCTTAATGCCAGAGTTTGCTCCCAATTTTTATGTACAAGTAAATATTTTTTTTAATTAATATTGTGTCAGCCGGACATGATGATCAGAAGTATTTAAGTTGGCATAGATGTACGGGGATAATTTTTTCGCTTTTGAGAGGTCAAATATCTTTTTCTTCCTGTAAAATAGATTGAGCCGGATAGGAGGGGTAGAATGTACATTTCACTATATCGCAGATACAGACCCCAAAAATTTTCTGACATGGTGGGACAGGGCGCGGCCGTAAGCGTTCTGCGCGAATCTCTGAAAGAAGGGCGTTTGGGCCACGCTTATCTTTTTTCAGGGCCAAGGGGGTGCGGCAAAACATCAGCTGCCCGCCTGGTCGCAAAAGGACTCAACTGCCAAAACCCCGCATTTGACGGGGAACCTTGCGGTGAATGCGAAGCCTGCGGAGCGATAGCCCAGGGTGAACACCTTGATGTTATAGAGATAGACGGAGCGTCGAACAGAGGCATCAACGAGATACGGGACCTGAAAAGCCATGTCAATCTCAAGCCACTGAGCGCACCTTATAAAATATATATTATCGACGAGGTTCACATGCTGACTGAGGCTGCGTTCAACGCCCTACTTAAGACTTTGGAGGAACCCCCTGCAAATGTCGTCTTTCTGCTGGCGACCACCGAGCCACACAAGGTCCCTGTGACCATAAGGTCAAGATGTCAGCACATCCCCTTCCATAGGATATCAATGGCGGATATGGTTAACCGTGTCGCTTATGTCTGCGATTCTGAGAAGATCAGCGCTGACATGGAAGCTGTATGGGAAATTTCAAGACAGGCAGACGGAGCCCTCAGGGATGCCCTTTCACTTACAGAGCAGGCCGTCTCTCTTGGAAAAGGCAACCTTACCCTTGAAAGCGTCAAGGCTCTCACTGGAGGAAGCAACAGGACGGAACTGGAAAAATGGGTCAAAAACCTGAGGATAGATCCCAAGGAGTCTAATGCGGCGCTTCACGAAATGCTGGGAAGGGGCATTTCTCCGGAGAGGCTTGCTGAATCGATGTTTGCCGTATTCAGGGACATGTGGATCTTCTCCCTTTGGGGAGAAAAGGGAATGGAAGCTCTTGAGGTCTCAGAAGAAGAGGGTCAGTTCCTGAAAGAAGAGTCACCTTTCTGGAGCTCGGATAAACTGAGATCTGCGTGTATTTTCTGCAGCAGCCTGTTGCCAAGGGCACGGTACGGCATGAGGATGGAGGTTTTTTCCGGCCTTATCATGCTTGAACTGACAAAAATAATGGGGTACAAAAACGAAAGAGTTGTTTCAGACCTGCATAAACATGAAGCTGACGAAGAGGCTGTCTTGAGGGCCGAAACAAAAACAGGCAGGGACGAGTGCCCCGGACCTCTTACAGGCAGGACATCTCCGGCCGGCAACGAGGGTGCATCGACCGGATCTTGTCCTACTGATCTGTCATTTGACGAGATCGAAGATCCAGACTTTGCCCAGCTCCTCTCAAAGCTTGGCAGAAAAGGAACAGCTATAGGCGCTGCTTTGCTGAACTGCGGTATCGTAACCGATGGATGCGGTTGGAGACTTGGATCAGACAGGCAGTCTCCCTCTTTGACATATCTTACTGTACCGCAGAACCGAAAACTCCTGTCAAAAGCAATGGAAGAGATCTGGGGACTCAGGGATCCTTCTGAGGGGGAGAACATATCTGCGGTTCCTTCTCCTCTGACTTTCGAAGAAAGTCCGGCCGAAGATGCGCCGGGGATTAAAGAAAAAAACTCCAAGGGTTCTCTCCTTGCCGATACGGACAGGATCATCAAACTGCTCGGGGCAGAAGTTCTTTATGTTAAAGACATGAACGGAGAGAACGAGACCGATGATTTTGGGAGCGCTGACTTATGAGCGAAAAACCCTTTGTTCATCTGCACGTCCACAGTGAATACAGCCTGCTGGACGGTGCTAATAAATGTGACAGTCTGGCATCGGCCGCAAAAGAGATGGGTATGGACTCAATTGCCGTTACAGACCACGGGGTAATGTACGGCTGCGTGGAGTTCTACAACAGGTGCAGATCGCAGGAAGTGAAGCCGATACTGGGGTGCGAAGTGTACGTGGACCCAAACGGATACACGTGCAGAGAGGGCAAAAATCAGTACCATCTGATATTGCTTGCCGAAAACGAAGAGGGCTATCACAACCTGATGAGGATAGTATCGGTAGCGAACACGGACGGCTTTTATTATAAGCCGAGGATCGACCATGAACTTCTCGCGAAACACAGCAAGGGTCTGATCGGAGCTTCCGCCTGTCTTGGAGGGGAGATACCAAGCCTCATTATGAAGGGCGACAACGAGGGAGCGTTGTCCAGGGCAGCCCTTTACAGGGACATCCTCGGTGATGGGAACTTTTTCCTTGAACTTCAGCACAACAGCATCCCTGAACAGGCTATTGTCAATAAGAGGCTTATTGAGATCGCCAGGAAGGAAAATTTCCCGCTGATAGCCACTAACGACGTGCATTACATGCGCAAGACCGACGCGGAGTGGCATGATGTGCTGCTGTGCGTTCAGACCAACAGCAACGTTGACGACCCCAACAGATACAGGTTCAGGGGGAACGACTACTACTTCAGGTCGCCGATGGAGATGTGGGATCTTTTTGGTGCGGAGGTTTCTGACTGTCTTATAAATACACAGAAGATCGCGGACAGATGCAGCGTGAATCTGGACATAGGACATTACTATCTTCCGGAATTTCCTCTTCCCGAGGGAGAGACGCTTGAAACCTATCTTAGAAGGACGGCTGAGGCAGGACTGAAGAAAAGGCTCAAGAGCGACGCTCCGCCGGAGAAGTATATGAAAAGGCTTTTTTATGAGCTAGATGTAATAGAACAGATGGGTTTTCCAGGTTATTTCTGCATTGTCGCGGACATCATTTCGGCCGCCAAGGAGAGGGGCATCCCGATCGGTCCGGGCAGGGGCTCAGCCGCAGGTTCGGTAGTTGCATGGTCCCTGGGCATTACTGACCTTGACCCGATAAGATACAACCTGCTCTTTGAACGTTTTCTCAACCCTGAACGTATAAGCATGCCGGATATTGATACCGATGTTTCGGATAAAAGAAGGGACGAACTGATAGAGTATATCGTCTGTAAGTACGGCAGTGACAGGGTCGCCCAGATAATCACCTTTGACCGGATGAAGAGCAAGGGGGCGATAACGGATGTCGGAAGGGCGCTTGGAATGACAGTCGCCGATGTCCGTAGGGTTACGAAACTGATCCCCGATTCTCTCAAGTCGGGGATAACCAACATAGGTGAGGCCCTTTCGGGAGTACCTGACCTGAAGGCAATTTACGATAAGGAACCTGCGGTGAAGAAACTCCTGGACATATCGTCGAACATAGAGGGAATATCAAGGCACTGTTCACAGCATGCAGCAGGAGTAGTCATAACCCCCAGACCAATAATAGAGATGGTGCCTGTAAGGAAATTCGGAGAGAGCCAGATCGTTACCCAGTACTCTATGGAGCCTGTCGAAAAACTTGGCCTGGTCAAGATGGACTTCCTTGGTCTCAGGACTCTCTCAGTGATCGAGGGGGCTCTGGAAAACATCAAAGCCAACGGCAAGGGACTGATCGACCTTGATGAGATACCGATGGACGACCAGAAGACTTATGAGATGCTGCAGCACGGTGACACGCTTGGAGTATTCCAGCTTGAATCAAGCGGCATGACTGCACTTGTCGTCAGAATGAAGCCTGACTGCTTCGAAGACCTCATCGCCCTTGTCGCTCTCTACAGACCGGGACCTTTGGAAAGCGGCATGGCCGACCAGTATGTAAGGTGCAAGCATAAGGAAGAACCTGTCCACTTCCTCCACCCCGCGCTCGCGGAATCTATGAAGGAGACATATGGGGTCATCCTCTATCAGGAACAGGTAATGCAGAGCGCATCTGCGTTGGCGGGATACACGCTTGGAGAGGCTGACCTGCTTAGAAGAGCAATGGGGAAGAAAAAAGCGGAGGTCATGGCAGAACAGCGCGAAAAGTTCATCAGCGGAGCTGTCAATAACAGTGTTGATCCGAAAAAAGCCGGAGAAATTTATGACATCATAGAAAAATTTGCAGGTTACGGGTTCAACAAGTCCCACAGCGCCGCCTACGCCCTGATAAGCTACAGGACGGCCTGGCTGAAGGCAAACTACGGTCCTGAGTTTCTGGCGGCCTACCTTTCAAGTATAGTAGGATCCAAGATGAGTGTATTGGGGCAGTATATAAGAAGTGTCAGAGAGGCAGGATTTTCAGTCTTACCTCCCGATATCAATGAGTCAAAGGAAGACTTCTCTGCATCGGGGGATATAATCAGGCTTGGACTGTCAGCAGTGGCAAAGGTAGGGCAGAGCGCCGTCAAAAACATAATCGAATCAAGGGAGAAGGAAGGAAGGTTCGAGTCTTTCTGGGATTTTTTCCTTAAGACAGATTCGCGTGTTGTAAACAGGGGGGTAATAGAAAACCTGATCAAGTCAGGAGCGTTCGACAGTCTTGAAAAGAACAGGGCGAAGCTTCTCAATGCTCTGCCTTCATTCCTTGAGTATGCGTCAAAGCGGTGTTCGGACAGCAACCAGTGCTCACTTTTCGACAATGTGGACGACGTTGTCCTCGACCCTGTGATGGAGGAGTGCGAAGATTTTTCCGTGAGGGAGAAGCTGGATTTTGAAAAGGAGAGCATGGGACTTTATATTTCAGGGCACCCCTATGATAACTACTTTCCTTTGATCAGGAATTACATCAACTGCACTTTCTCTGACCTGCCGCTATGGCAGTCAGGCAATCAGCCGGTGGTGTCAGCCGGCCTGCTTACCTCTTACAAGGAACGTTATACAAAAAAAGGAGACCCAATGGGGATCCTGGACTTCGAGGATTCTGAGGCGACCATAGAGGTCGTTGTCTTCCCAAAACAGTGGAGCAAATACAAGCCGCTGCTTAACATCGGATCACTATACTTCATCAAGGGTCAGCTGAAGCAGGACAGGGGGTTATCGATCCTGGCCGACGAAATAATTACTGAAGAGGACTATAAGTCCCTTCTTACTCCTCATGTTACAATTACAATAGAAGCCGATGGATTAACCGAGGACTTTTATGGTGATCTTTGCAGGCTTCTTCGCAAACATCCGGGCAAATACGATGTATTGCTTAAATTGGTAAATTCGGAGCAGACGGTCGTATCACTGCTCAGATCCGTGAAGGTAGATCTGAACGACAAGCTCTGCAGAGATGTTACAGACCATTCCAAGGGCAGGGCCTTCTGTTCCTGAAGGACGAAGAAAAGACGAGAGGAGAGGTCAAGATGCCTCAGAACGACAGCGAAGTGCGCCTCGCCGGGGGAGACTACATTGCGGTGAAAGCGCTTGAGAACGGAGTAACGGTCATCGGTGTCACAAGGGGAGCCGAGAACAGGTTCCTTCACACTGAGAAGCTGGACGAGGGAGAAGTATGGATTGCCCAGTTCACCGAACACATATCCGCGATGAAGATCAGAGGATCTGCCGTTATTTTGACAAAACACGGCGAGATAAAGAGCGGAAAGCATAAGCTGCCGGAGTCTGAATGAAAAGACTGGAGAGAAAAGTAAAAATAGTATGCACCATGGGGCCGGCGTGCTGGGATGAAAAGACCATAAGCGAACTTGTACGGTCCGGAATGAACGTAGCGCGCCTAAACTTCAGCCATGGTGACCATGATTCCCATACAAAGACCATCAATAATGTGCGGAAGGTAGAAGAGACCCTTCGCAGGCCTGTGGCCACACTGCTCGACACGAAGGGCCCAGAGATAAGGACCGGCATGCTTGAAGGCCATCAGAAAGTCATGCTGGAAGCGGGAAATGGATTCAGCCTGTTGCTTGCGCCTGCCGTAGGTAACTCAATGGGTGTATATGTTGATTACCCCGGTCTCTACAAAGAGATCTCCGTTGGACAGGAGATCTTCATAGATGACGGTTCAATATTGCTTTTGGCAGAGTCATTGGACAGTAATTCCGTCAGATGCAGAGTCATGGTCGGAGGGGAACTCGGAGAGAAAAAGGGAGTGAATGTACCCGGCGCGGATCTTTCCGTCCCTACTCTGACAGAGAAGGATATCAGTGACATAAGATGGGGCATAGAGCACAGCGTGGATTATATAGCTGTCTCTTTCGTCAGGACAAAGGAGGATATCCTCGGTGTCAGGAAGATCCTTGAAGAACATTCCGGAGAAGCAAAGATAATTGCAAAGATCGAGACAAGGCAATCGGTAGAAAATATTGACGAGATCCTTGCAATAGTGGATGGAATAATGGTGGCAAGGGGAGACCTTGGTGTCGAGATGCCGACTGAAGATGTGCCGATGGTGCAGAAGGAGATCATAGAAAAGTGCCGCTCACAGGGAAAACCTGCCATAGTTGCGACCCAGATGCTTGATTCGATGATACGGAATCCTAAGCCGACCCGCGCGGAGGCAAGCGATGTCGCAAATGCTGTCATTGACGGCGCCGATGCTGTTATGCTCTCGGGAGAGACGGCAGGCGGCAGATACCCGGTAGGATCGGTTAAGATGATGCATAAGATCTTGATGAGGACGGAAGAGAACCTTAGTGAGTGGCAAAGGACTCCGAAGATCTTTTTCAACTGCGGAGAAATAGCTGATGCCGTGAGCCGTGCTGCGCGTGACATCTCTGAAACCGTTTGTGCGACTGCCATACTGTCGTTAACGAGAAGCGGGGCGACTGCAAGGATGGTAAGCAAGTACAGGCCTGATTGCCCGATAATTGCCATGACACCGTCCTTTTCCACGTGGCGCGAACTTGCACTCGTATGGGGGGTATATCCTCTTATTTGTCCCTTCACAACTGATGTTGAAGAGTCCGTATCGAACTCCCTGTCGATAGTTCAGGAAGAAGGGCTGATAAAGGGCGGAGACAACGTTGTCTTCACCTCAGGTATCCCGCTTGGAGTTCCGGGCAGTACTAACCTTGTACAGGTTTATACTGTTGGCAAAATTATCGGCAAAGGACTGTCTTTGATAAAGAAGAAGACAAGAGGTGTGGTCTGCAAGGCTGAAACTCCGGAAGAGGCAAATCAGAAAATTACCCAGGGATCGATCCTTGTAGTGCGGAAGACAGACCGGGATTATATTCCCGCAATGGAAAGGGCGTCGGGTGTTGTAAGCGAAGAAGACGGATTTTCCTGCCATACCGCTGTCGCATCGTTGAACATGGGACTTCCCGGAATAGTCGGAGTATCCGGGATATTTGACTTGGTAGAAGACGGAACGCTTATTACCCTTGACGGTGTGCGCGGAGTGGTCTATCTGGGACGGAGCCAGTAGTGGCTCTCATTGGTGCCCACATATCTGTCGCAGGGGGACTCCACAGGGCATACCAGAGAGCAGATGCCGCAGGCTGCGAATCCATGCAGATATTTACGAGAAACCAGCGCCAATGGTCAAATGACCCGCTCAGCTTCAGGGAGATAGAGGAATTTTACAGGGCCTCAAAAGACAGTTCGGTAAGGAAGGTCGTTTCTCATGCCTCCTATCTGATTAATCTGGGAGGGAATGACCACGTAAGGGGAAAGAGTGAAGAAGCCCTGATAAGTGAGCTCGAGAGATGTAGGCATCTGAGCATAGACGATGTTGTGCTGCATCCCGGTTTTGCTCTTGAAAGCACTGGGGAAGCGGCCCTTGCAAGAGTCTCCGCCTCTCTTCTGAAAGTACTCGAAGCCACTTCGGACATTAAGGTAAGGATATTGCTGGAGACCATGGCCGGACAGGGGTCCGTACTGGGAGGGGATATTTCTGAGTTTTCCGCTATACTGGACCATTTGGAAGGTCATCCGAGGATAGGTTTCTGTGTAGACATCTGCCATGTATTTGCGGCAGGATATGAAATAAGGACTCACGAATCATACAACAGGCTTGTAGGTTTGCTGGAGAAGCATGTGGGGCTCGAAAGGATACACTGCTGGCATTTGAGCGACAGCAAGATGGATAAGGGAAGCAAAAAGGACAGGCATCAGCATCTGGGAGAGGGAACCATCGGACTCGAACCATTTTCGATGCTTGTAAACGACGTCAGATTTGATAATGTTCCGGCTATACTTGAAACGCCGAAAGAGGGCATAGGAGACGAAGGAAATCTTTCTCTTCTGAGAAAACTGCGGGGAGAGTAAGTGATAATATTAGACAGCTTTTATATCAGTTTCATACTAAATCACCGTCAGGCAAACGAATTATCAGAGATCTGAGATAAAAGGAGGTGGTTCCGTTGCCGTTTTTTGATTTGCGCTGGCAGGATATCCCTGACATTTTTATTGTCGCCTTTATCATTTACAGAGTTCTTTTGCTATTGGTCGGGACTCGTGCCATGCAGCTCATACGTGGTGTCATGATCATCGGACTTATCGGTGCTCTCGCAAATGTCCTCGAACTGAGAAGCCTTTCCTGGATCATCGGAAAACTCCTGAGCGCCTTCATAATAGTAATACCGATCCTTTTCCAGCCGGAACTGAGGCACATGCTTGAGGAGCTTGGCAAGGGCCATCTGTGGAAGGTAGACAAGAACGAAGAGATGGTGGATATCAAAGCGGAGAATCTTACCAAGGCTATGCTTTACTGCAAATCACAGAGGATAGGCGCGCTTTGCGTCCTTCAAAGGAACACCAGTCTCAAGGAGGTTTGGAGGACCGCTGTATCCCTGAAGGCAGATATCACGGAAGAATTGATGGTATCTATTTTCTGGCCCGGGACCCCTCTTCACGATGGTGCGGTAGTAATAGACCAGCATAATATCATTGCAGCCGGCTGTTATTTGCCGCTGACTGAAAAAACAGATATCTCAAGATGGTACGGGACCAGACACAGGGCAGCCCTTGGCGTTACAGAGATGTCAGACGCGCTTGCTATAGCCGTTTCGGAAGAACGCGGAGAGATAACGGTCGCGGTAGGCGGACGGCTCTCAAAACCATTGAGCGAGGCTCAGCTCAGAAGTATATGCGGCCACTATTTCAGCTACGAGGGAAGGGGCTCCAACTTTATGGACAGGCTCAGGGAAGAAATAGTCCAGCAGTGGCCGGGGAGTGTACCCAATGAAGAATAACGCTGAAAACGGAAATGGCGGCCCTAAGGATTTTAGGAATATGTCCAAAATAACAAAAAAATTTTTTGAAGAACTTGACAGATGGATAAGCATACGCGGGACGGGAAGGCTCAGGGCCAATTTGGGACTCTTTTTCGTCTCTCTTGTCATCTCGCTTATGGTGTGGGCATTCGTTGCATGGGACGGCAACAGTGACGGGACACGCTCAATGTCCGCAAATATCGAATATCTCAACCTCCAGAGAGGGTACTCGATGTTCGACAATACCAGAAAGGTCGAGATAAGGATCGTTGGGAGGATCAATGCCCTTTCGAGGGTCGAGCAGAGTGATGTTTCTGCAAGGGTAGACCTTCAGGGACTGCAGCCAGGGAAATACAGCCTGCCGATAAGCATCAGCACTCCGCCCTTTGTAAGGGTGAGGAACTGGCAGCCATCGACCGCGGATGTCGAGATATACAGACATGTCGAAAGGACCGTGCCTATCTCACACCGCATTGAAGGAAATCTGCCGGAAGGCATGGCAGTGTCTTCAGTAAACATTTTGCCCAGAGAAGCTGTGATAAGCGGGCCGGAGATCGATGTCCTCTCAGTGCAGTCCATTGAGGCCATTATTCCGGCATCAAAGATCAATGACGGAGAAAGCATGGTTCTTCCTGTAAAAGTTGCAGGCCAGCCGGCAAACTCCGAAAGAGTAAAAATAACTCCCAATCAGACTGAAGTGACTGTCTCGCTGGAAAATGAAATACTCGGCGAGAGCATACCTGTAGAGGTATCTGTCATCGGGACGCCGGCTGACGGATACGAACTCGAATCTGTTCTGGTCATACCCTCCAGTGTAGCGATAAAGGGAAAAAGCACAGCTGTGAAGAAAATGACCTCGCTCGTGCTTCCTCCGGTCGATATATCCGGACTTGACCAGAACCTTAACCTCATGCTGCCGCTCCAGCCGGTTGAAATGACCCCGGAGGTCGAGATACGTGGTCCTGACAGAGCCAGAGTGGAAATTTACATCAGAAAAAAGATAGCTGAGAGGACGTTCAGCGGTGTAGGGGTGATGACCGAGGGTTCTGCACAGGGTAAAGAGTGGAAGCTTGCCCCTCAGTCCGTAAAACTGACAATAAGCGGGACAAAAGCTGATATCGATGCGCTGCATCCCGGCTCGGTACCATGTGAACTTTATGTGGATGTTTCAAATATTGTATCAAAACAGCTGATGCTCCCCGTTCTGGTAAGAGACTTAAAATCCGGATTCAAGGTCCTGAGGATAGAGCCTGAACAGGTGACAGTGACCGCAGTGGATTAGGGTAAGGGCATAGTGAAGCGGCGATATTATCGCCGTGAAGCTGTAGTGAAGCAATGGTGAATCTGTAGTAGGGCGGTCAAACTATCGTCAAACAGTAGTCAAACGGTTGTCAGGTCACAAGGGCAGGGACGCGGAATTCGCGACATTAGTTGCTGTGGAATTTGGCGGGCGTTCACCCACCGGAGAATAAAAGCTTAGATTTTAAGATTTAATTCATCGCCTGACCAGTCAGGCAAATTCTCCAGCGACGAATGTCGCGAATTCTCCGCAGCCTAAAGGCTGCAAATTCTCCGCGGAGGCAGTCTTCGCGAGCATTAACGACTGCTTGCCTATTGCTTGCCCACGCTTGCCAATAGCTCGCCGGTCTTTATGTCAGTTATTTTATTAATATAGGATCAAGGGGTGGCTTTATTGGAAAATAATAAGGTACGGCGCATGTTCGGGACAGACGGTGTCAGGGATATCGCCAACATAGGACTTATGACACCCGAGACTGCAATGAAACTGGGCAGGGCCTTCACTGTATTTCTTATCAACAGAGGCGCTGAAGGACCAAGGATCGCTGTCGGAAGGGATACGAGATGTTCGGGACAGATGATCGAATCTGCTCTCTCTGCCGGCATCACCTCAGCAGGCGGGAACGTCTATTCCATAGGTGAGATCCCAACGCCGGGAGTAAGTTTTTCCGTAGCTTCGGGACATTTTGACGGAGGAGCCGTGATCAGCGCCTCCCATAATCCGGCGGAGTACAATGGGATCAAATATCTTGACGGAGACGGTTTTAAACTTTCAGACGAGGAAGAGCTGGAAATCGAAGGTCTTTACGAGACGGACGCAAGATCTGAGAGGCCGACCCACGGAGCTGTCGGCAGGATATATGATGCGGGTGAGCTTACAGGCAAATATCTTAATTTTCTGCTTGGAATAATGGAAAAGGTCGAAAACAGGGATCATTCCATACTGATCGATGCAGCCAACGGAGCTGCGTCTGCCCTGGTAGAGCCGCTGTTCAAAAACTGGAAGGGGCCGGTCTCGATCTTAGCCAACCAGCCTGATGGCCTCAATATAAACTCCGGGGTCGGAGTTACCAATATGGACTTTCTCAGACGTAAGACAATGGACGCAAAAGCGGAAATAGGCATTGCTTATGACGGTGATACCGACAGGGTCCTAATGTGTGACGGAAAGGGGAGGATCATTGACGGCGACATCATGCTCTGGGTCATAGGCCGCTGGCTGAAATCAAAGGGCACTCTCGGATCCGGGGTGGTGGCGACAGTGATGAGCAACATGGTCCTGGAGGATCTGCTTACCAAAGAGGACATAAAGGTATTCAGATGCGGTGTCGGTGACAGGTATGTACTTGACACTATGCGGAAAGAAAATAGCCGGGTTGGAGGAGAACAGTCAGGTCACCTGATCGCCCTTGACTATGCGAACACAGGGGACGGACTCTGTTCAGGTCTCCTCTTCCTTAGGGCCCTCTCGGACCTTGATGAAGACATCTTGACACTCTCAGATCGTTTCGACAGGTATCCGCAGGTGCTCAGGAATCTCAAGATCGAAAACAAGGATCGTGTTTTGGGCAGTTCCAAATTAAAAGAAGCTGAAAAAATAGCATTGGATGACCTTAAAGGCAAGGGACGTATGCTGCTTCGGCCCTCGGGGACGGAACCTCTTATCAGGATCTTCGTCGAATCAAGGGACCACCGGCTTATGAATGAAACGGCAGCAATGCTTGAAAAGACGATACTGGAAATAGCGGCGGCAGGGGGTAATTGAATGGGGTTCAGGCATATTAAGAAGGCAGTCTTTCCGGTCGCTGGGCTGGGCACAAGATTTCTGCCCTTGACAAAGGACATTCCAAAGGAAATGATGCCGCTGATCGACAGGCCGCTGATCCATTACGGAGTGGATGAGGCCGTTGCTTCAGGGTGCAGTGAAATAGTCTTCGTAACGGGGACGGGAAAAGAGACAATATATCAGTATTTCCAGCACTCGCCGAATCTTGAAAAACACCTTGAGCAGACAGGAAAAAAAGATTTGGCAGAGCATCTGAAAAAGATACCCGAACTTGCCGTTTTTTATTACACACTCCAGGAAAAGCCCCTGGGACTCGGACATGCGGTACTTTGCGCCGAAGAGTTCTGCAGGGATGAATACTTTGGCCTTTTGCTTCCGGATGACGTAATGCTTGCCGATCCTACAGTCCTGTCGCAGCTGGAATCGGTAAGAGAAAAATACGGCGGGTCAGTCCTGAGCCTTGAGGAAGTAGATCAGGAGGATACTTCAAGGTATGGGATAGTTGATGCAGAAGAGGTGGGACCCGGTGTCTACAGGGTCAAGGGACTTGTTGAGAAGCCCGACCCCAAAGAGGCCCCCTCAAACCTGGCGATAATGGGAAGATACGTTCTCTCTCCTTCTATATTCAGCCATCTTAAAAGCATTAAAAGGGGCAGGGGAGGCGAATATCAGCTTACCGACGCCATTGCCTCAATGCTCGGGGAAGAACCGGTCTATGCACTCATATATAAAGGAAGAAGGCTGGACTGCGGTGTGAGGGAAGGGTGGATAAAGGCGACTGTCACAATGGCCCTCAGGGATCCGGATCTTAAAAAGATCATAATGGATACTATCGAGAAAGAGACCGGGAAGAAACTGTAAAAAAAGCAAAAAAGTGTGGCATCTGCCACACTTTTTTAATGGTAATATCCCGCATATTCTATTTTGCCGGTTCGGCGGTAGTGGGGAAGTATATCCTTAGGTGGGTGATGTCTTTCAGGGCGTTGTCGTTCCTTCCCTCTGCATCAGGAAGTCTCTGCCACGCGCCGCCGTTTTTTCTGACAAGCAGGAGAGATCTTCTGCCATAAGTCGACCATATATCCCAGAGGCTTTCTCCTTCGGCCGGGCCCGGTACCAAAACTTCTTTAAAAAGAGGCGGGGTTCCCCCCATCATGGATTTTCCGTCAGGCGGACCTATGATCATCCACTGTGTCATATCCCAGGAACCCTGCATTTCTTTTGAAAGGAGGGCGTGATCCCAGGGTATTATCTGAAAGCCTCCGATCTTTCCTCTCTGCGAGGAACTGAAATCGATGACCCCGCAGTGGTTTGCCCTCAATGCTCCGGTCTTCTGGAACAAGGTCCCTTCAAAGCGTCCCGTTCCCCCCAGCGGTCTAATGACGCGGGCGATGACCAGGTATCCCTCTTTGCTCCACTGGATCACCCTCCCGCCTGGCCTGTTTTCGATCTCAGCCATATAACCAAAGTCCCTTTCCTGAACTGAGATCAGCAGGGTGTCTCCTCTTGCCGGGAGGTTTCCTGCGGAGAGAGGGGCAGCAAGACCGGTCACTTTTTTTACGACTGTAATTTTTGATCCTACCGGGGGAGCCCATGCTCCGAATATGCCTGTGCCTGCCTGTGAAGATATTACTATCGAAGCTCCGGGGCCCGCGGCCGGCGCTATTGTCTCACGCGGTATGATACTCAGAGTCCTCCCCTTTTCTTTCTCTATCGAAACAAGCATGTGTAAGGCGTTAACAGCAGATGCGCACACATCTCCCGGGTCTCCCCATGCACTTGCGCTGTAGCTCGGCCACCTGGTGGTCTGTGGCAGTGCCGTGACCTGACCGACTACATAGCTATCTCTATCAGATGTGACAACTGTCACATTTTCACCTGTCTCCATCGGGATAGTGATCTTGTAGAGAGGGGGCTGAGTTTCTCCTGCCATCGCAGGGGAAAAAACAACATTAGCTGTCGACAACGATATCGCTGCAAATAGAAGGGTGATCGCGGTCTTTGTTACGATATGGTGCAGACTTTCAGCAATTCTGATCAAATCGGCTGCTTCTTTTATTTTTTGCTGAAGCAATCTGTGCAAAGGCCGTAAAGAAAAACTTCTGCGTTGTCTATCTGTGCTATGCTGTTCTGAGCTGTGCTTGCCGACTTGAAAAATCCCTCTTCGTCGATGCTCAGGTCCACCAGCTTGCCGCAGTTTCTGCAGAGAAAGTGTCCGTGTGTCGACGTTGTCGGATCAAAATAAACTCTCTTGTCGTCTATGCTCAGTATCTTGATCAGCCCGGCGTCGGCAAGAAGCTGTGCCGTGCTGTAAACTGTTGCGACTGACATGGTAGGATAATCTACCGAAAGCTCCTTATAGAGAATGTCAGCCGAGGGGTGGTCAGTCCTGCCTTCCAGCTGCTTAAGGATCGCGATCCTCTGAGCCGTTATCTTCGCACCTCGTCCCCTGAGAACGTTTATTCCTTCACTAACTGTCCACATAAATTTGCTACCTCCGGTTTGTATAGAATCCGACTTAGAACTAATTATAAATCATATAGAAAAAAATGTATATATGAAGGGAAAAATACTTAAACGATAATAATTGTAAGATGCGTCTACTTGCGTAATTTTCTACATACAAGCTATAATGTCCGTTGCACGTTAATGGGGTGTAGCCAAGAGGAAAGGCAGCGGACTTTGGATCCGCCACCGATGGTTCGAATCCATCCACCCCAGCCACCGATCAGTGGCCGGGTAGGCAGGCAAAATGCCTTCCCAATGTTTTACTGTGTTTTATAATACTATCTTTTTTGATGAAAGGAGCCGGAGTCATGCAGCATGGACAGAACAAAATCTGTGTATTGATACTCGCAGCAGGCAAAGGTACACGAATGCGCAGTAAGACACCCAAAGTCCTTCATAAAATACTGGAAGAACCACTCCTTTACTATCCGCTTTCAGAATTGATATCTGCAGGTTTCAAAGATATATCCGTAATGGTAGGCTTTTCGGGAGAGATTGTCGAAGAATGGATCAAAGGCGAGTTCTCCGAAATAAATGTATTATGGCAGAAAGAGCAGCTCGGCACGGGGCACGCAGCAAGGCTTGCCCGGGACTGGTGGAAGGATTATGAGAACGTGGTTATCCTGCCGGGCGACACTCCGCTGATAAAAGCAGACACCCTCCGTAAATTCATAAATGCCCACATTGAAAATGATAACAGCTGCAGCTTTCTGAGTTTTGACCTTCCGGACCCGGCCGGTTACGGCAGGGTCATTAGAGACGGACTTTCAGTAAGGATAGTCGAACACAAGGACGCGACCCCTGATGAAAGAAAATGCCGTGAAGTGAACAGCGGGATGTATGTTTTCAAAACCTCCGCGCTATCCTCGGTAATTGACGGGCTGAACTGTGTTAACAGCCAGAAGGAGTACTACCTGCCGGATGCAGTTGCCCTTATAGAGCAAGACGGAGGGCGCACTGATGCCGTGAAGGCGTCCGATGCGACCGAATTCCTCGGGATAAACGACCCCAACCAGCTTGCCGCGGCAGCCTCGGTAATGAAGAAAAGGATACTCGATAAATGGATGGACAGCGGCGTAAGATGCAATGACCCGGCCTCAACGTGGATAGGTCCAAAAGTCGAGCTGGGAGAGGATGTCGAGATCTGGCCAAGTGTTCAGCTGTGGGGAAGGACATCGATAGGAAGCGGATGCACAGTGGGCAGCTTTACCGTCATTTCGGACTCCGTCCTTGAAGACTGCGTCGAGATAGTCGGATCGGTAAGGATCAAAAAAAGCAGAGTTGGCGAAAGGTCAACAGTGGGCCCATTTGTGTTTATTCGTGACGGCGCCGAGCTTCACTCTGATGTTCATGTGGGAAGGTTCGTAGAGATCAAAAAAAGCACAGTGCGAAGCGGGGCAAAAGTGCCTCACCTCTCTTATGTCGGGGATGCTGATATCGGTGAAAAGACCAACATAGGCGCTGGTACGATAACCTGCAATTATGACGGAGAAAAAAAGAATTTTACAAAAATTGGCAACAATTGTTTTGTCGGCAGTGATACAATGTTTGTAGCACCGGTGACGATCGGGGACGATGTCGTGACAGCGGCAGGTTCGGTGATAACGCAGGATATTCCCGACGGCGCGCTTGGAGTCGCGAGGGCAAGACAGAAAAATATAGAAGGCTGGAGTTCCCGCAGGAAGATCCGCAAGGGAGGAAATTGACATGTCTGCAGGTTTGAGGGAGGTCAAAATTTTTTCGGGGAGCGCTCATCAACAGTTTGCTGAGAGCATTTGCATGAATCTTGGAGTTCCCCTTTCGGCGTCAAAACTCTTCAGGTTTTCCGACGGAGAGATAGGCGTTTCGATAGAAGAGAGCGTAAGGGGTGCGGACGTATATGTGGTACAGCCTACATGCGAACCGGCAAACGAACACCTTATGGAACTTCTTATCATTGTCGATGCTCTGAGGAGAGCATCCGTATACCGTGTCAATCTGGTCATGCCGTATTTCGGATATGCGAGGCAGGACAGGAAGACGCGCTCGAGGGAGCCCATCACATCAAAACTGATCGCCAACCTTCTTGAAAAGGCAGGAGCAGACAGAGTGATCTCAGCAGATCTTCACGCGGGACAGATACAGGGATTCTTTGACATCCCAGTCGATCATCTGACCGGTGTACCGCTTCTTGCATCCTACTTTCACAGGACTCTTAAGAAAGATATCGATCAGGGACTTGTGACAGTTGTCTCCCCTGATATCGGAGGGGTCGTCAGGGCAAGAAAGTTTGCAGAACAGATAGGAAACGCCGATCTTGCCATAGTCGACAAGAGGCGCTCACACGAAGTGACGAATGTCTGCGAAGTTATGGAGATAATAGGAAACATCGAGGGAAGGACAGCGATCCTCGTAGACGACATAATCGACACTGCCGGTACTATGGTCAAGGCAGCTGAAGCTCTCCGTGCAAGAGGCGCAAAGGAGATCTACGCCTGCGCCACCCACGGAGTTCTCTCCGGGCCTGCAATAGACAGGCTGAAGTCGTCTCTTATCAAAGAAGTGGTCGTGACGGACACTATTCCGCTAAAAGAAGAGAAAAAGTTCGACAGACTGACTGTTCTTCCGATCGCGCCGCTTTTTGCGGAGGCTCTGAGGAGGATCCATTCGGAACATTCCGTAAGCATCCTTTTCAGGTAGGAACGAACCTGGGTATCACCGCGGCGGGTTTTGCCGCTGAAAAGCATAGAGCAAAAAAAATATCAGCAAGCATATATTTTCTGAGGAGGAAACACTGATGGCAGCAAAAAAACAGCAGCACAAGATCGAATTTACAGTAAGAGAGACGACGGGTACCGGAGCATGCAGGAAGATCCGTTCAAAAAACATGGTCCCTGTCATACTTTACGGACCAGAACATAAACTCGGGCTTGCCGGGACGGTTTCCGCAAGAGCTATCGCGCCCATAGCGAACAGCGAGGCAAGAGAGACGACCGTTATCGAGCTGACGATGCCCGACGGCAAGGAGTGCATGGCTCTCATCAGGGATGTCCAGCGCCATCCGATCAGTCAGAACATCCGTCACATAGACTTTTACCAGGTCCTGAGGGGACATAAGATCAAGGTCGAAATACCGATCAGGGTGATAAACAGAGAAAATGCCCCCGGAGTCAAAGAGGGCGGTCTCCTCAATCAGATAACCAGGTCTGTCTCAGTCGATATCAAACCCCGCGACATCCCGGAGGACATTGTGATAGACGTTGCCGAGCTCAAACTAGGAGACGAAATTTTTGTCAGGGATCTTGCCCTGCCCGAGGGTTGCGATCTTCATACTCCTGCGGATACTCTTATACTTCAGATAACCCAGCCCAGAGCTGCTGCGGAGACCGAAGAAGAGGGACTTGAGGGAGAAAAGGCCGAAGTCGAAGTAGTTGCAAAGGGCAAAGCAAAGGAAGAAGATAAAGATTAAAACAGGAGAAAACGTGACTCCGTTATGAAACTGATCGTAGGCCTTGGAAATCCTGGTGTTGAGTATGCCTGGACCAGGCATAACGCAGGTTGGCTCATGATAGATTCTTTTGTTTCAAGGCTGGGACTCTCCGAACCCAGAATGAAATTCAGAGGGGCTTTTTGGGGGCCTGTGTTTCATAACGGTGAGAAGATCTGCCTGCTGAAGCCGTATACATATATGAACCTAAGCGGTCTCGCTGTAGTTGAGGCTGTAAACTACCAGAACATCGTACCGTCCGATATCCTTGTCATATATGACGATGCCGCGCTTCCCTTCGGAAGGATCCGGATCAGGGAAAAAGGCTCGGCAGGAGGACAAAAGGGAATGATGTCGATCCTGGGAGCCCTGAAAACATTCGATGTTCCAAGGCTCAGGATAGGTGTCGGCGAACCGCAGGGAGCCGTTAATATGGCTGACTGGGTCCTTGGCAGGATACCTCCTGGCCAGAAGGATATGTGGCATAAACTCGAGGATATCGCATGGGAAGCCCTCAATATCTGGCTGAAAGACGATATCCAAAAAGCTATGAGTTCCATCAACGGACTCAGGCTTGATGGCTTGGGTAAAGCGTGAAAGAATGCAGGATAAAGAAAAAGACGGCAGGCCGGTAAGCAGTCTCTTTGATCTTGACGAAGAGGCATGGCTGCGGAATAAATCAGTACATCTTGTATCAAAGGGAGCAATGAGGAGTTGGGCTGCAAGGGATCCCGACACCTCATTGCTTGTTTTGCTTCCGGACCAGAGACAGGTAAGGGACTTTGCCGCTGACTGCGAGACTCTCGGTACGATCAAAAAGGTCACGGAGCTTCCCGAAATGCCCCTTACGGAAGATGAATCCAGGTCAGAGGCGCTCAAAGTTCAAAGAGGAGGCATACTTGAACACTTCAGGATCTATGGGGGGACGATGGCCGCTACTCCGGCATCTCTTCTTGCTCCGTTTTCTGCGGGCGGAGATCATTTTGAGATAGAAAAGGGCAGTAACGACCCAAGGCAAAGGCTCCTTGGCTGGCTTGTACAAAAGGGATACGAGAGAAGCGAGCTTGTCTGGTCCCCTGGACAATATGTCTCAAGGGGCAGCATAATAGACGTCTTCAGTCCTTCAGATCCTTACCCAGTAAGGCTTGAATTTTTTGACGACGAAATTGAAAGCATAAGGTTTTTTGACCCCGAGACCCAAAAAAGCCTTCGTACCCTAAATAAATGTTCTGTTAAAAGCCTCATATCGAAAAAGGAGACTGAACTCGAAAAATATCTCCCCTATGATATGAGAGTCATTTTCTTCGATCCCAAAGGACTTGATATGACCGCAGAAAATTCTGTCTGGCTGTGGCAAAACCTCGAACGCGACAGGCAAAACGCTGTCCCATGGAAAAAGTGGGAGGAACTCTGCGTTTTTTTTACGAAGTTTAAAAGAATAAGGGTAACGAGAGACGTAAAAAATACATCATTAAGACTTGCTGTCAAACAGTTTCCTCTTTTCAGGGGCAGACTCAGGGATGTCGATCACTACTGCGAAGAACTTCTCAGAGAAGGCGTTTCGGTCGAAGTCTTCTCTGAATCAAAACTTAACCTTTCATGGGCCGAATCAAGAGGTTACGCTGCTGTCAAAGGAGTGCTTTCTGAAGGCTTTGTCGATGTCCTGACAAAAAAGGCTGTCCTAACGGATCTTGAGCTCTCCGGAGTCTCGCTTTCGAGACACAGGACAGAGGTGATAGCTCCCAGTGACTGGGGAGTCGGTCTGTTGCCGGGACAATGGGTCGTACATGATGATTACGGCGTCTCCAGATATATGGGACCGCAGACGATAGAGACAGATGAAGGAGAAGAAGAATATCTGGTCCTGGAATTCGCCGAGGAAAGACGTCTTCTTATCCCTGTGCTCCATTTTTACAAAATATCTCCCTGGGCGCCTCTGCAGGGCCAGGAACCGGTTCCTGACAACCTCAGGGGAACACTGTGGAAAAAGGCCTCTGCCAAGGCTAAAGAGATGGCGGAAAAGGCCGCCAAAGAGCTTGTCAGCATATATGCCGCAAGAGAACTCACAAAAGGCTTATCTTTCCCGTCCAACAGGGAATTGATGAAGGAACTGGAGGATGGTTTCATCTATGCTGAGACCAACGACCAGATAAAGGCCATCCGTGATGTTGAGAATGACATGGAAAGGCCTGTTCCAATGGACAGGCTGGTTGTGGGAGACGTTGGATTCGGCAAGACAGAGGTAGCGATCAGAGCAGCCGGTAAGGCTGCCTTCGGCGGCAGCCAGGTCGCGATACTTGCCCCGACGACGCTCCTCGCTCAACAGCATTATGAGACATTTTCTGCAAGGTTCGGCAACCTTCCGATAAGAGTTGAGGTCGTTTCGAGGTTTGTCCCGTTCGCTGCCCAGAAAAAAATACTGGAAGACCTCAAAGAGGGCAAGGTAGATATAATAATCGGGACCCACAGACTTCTCAGCCAGGACGTCTTATTCAAAGACCTGGGGCTTGTCGTCGTGGATGAAGAGCACCGGTTCGGAGTCATGCACAAGGAGCATCTGAAAAAGATGACGCCGGGAGTTGACGTGCTCATGCTTTCAGCCACTCCCATACCCCGTTCGCTTTCCCTCTCTATCAGCGGACTCAGGGACATCTCGCTGCTTCAGACACCCCCTCAAAGGAGATTGCCGGTCCTTACTGTAGTAAGACCATGGTCAGAGGAACTTTTGAAAAGTGCTGTCCTGCGGGAGAAGAACAGGGGAGGGCAGGTCTTCTTCGTACACAACAGGATCAATGACATTCATGAACGTACCGTTATGCTTAAAAGGCTATTCCCAAAACTCAGCATCGCAGTCGCACACAGCAGGACACCGGAAGCCCAGCTGGAGAATACTATGATGAAATTCTCGCTGGGTGAGATAGATATACTGATATGCACGACTATTGTCGAAAGCGGTCTGGACATACCAATGGCAAATACTCTCATCGTTGACGATGCTCACGAGCTCGGGCTTGCCCAGATGTACCAGCTGAGGGGCCGTGTCGGAAGAAGGGAAGAACAGGCATACGCGTTCCTCTTCTACCCTCACGATGCGCATCTGTCAGTTGAGGCAAGCGAAAGACTTGAGGCCATAGCGGAGCTGGATGAACTTGGAGCAGGTTACAGTCTTGCGCAGAGGGACCTTCAGATAAGAGGAGGAGGAGACCTCATCGGTATAGCCCAGCACGGCAATTCTACTAGGGTCGGATACCAGAAATACTGTGACCTGCTTGCCGACGAGATCGCCAGGATAAAGGGAGAAAAGAAAAAAGCAGCAGAGGTGGAGATAGGGTTTCCGGCCGCCATACCAGGAAACTATCTCCCGCAGGAAAACCTGCGTGTAACTCTTTACAGGAGGATGCTCAAAACAGACTCTCCCGAAGAGGCTCTGGCACTTAAAGATGAGACGACAGACCGTTACGGGAAGATGCCGCCTGTGATTGATTTTCTGATGGACCTGACTTTTGTCAGATCGGCGGCTCCCGGCCTTCAGATCACAAAAATTTTATGCAGCAGTCATGAAACTGTCATACAGGGAGATCCCGATGGCAGGTGGACCACTCTTGATCTCAGGCTGCCATGGATGCGGAGGCTCGATGGTTTTGTCGGCCCCGGCGGATATGTTGGAATGTGCATTTTGGCGGAGCTGATAAAAGGAAAAATCGGGTAAATCTGCTAGAATAGATTGGTTGGGAGGCGCTGTAATGACTCAGAAGCAGGCAATAGGAGAAAAGTTTATAAAACTTGTGGATGTGATGAAACGCCTTAGGGCTCCTGACGGCTGCCCCTGGGACAGGGAGCAGGACTATCTTTCACTCAGGCGCTATATAATTGAAGAGGCATATGAACTTATAGAGGCAATAGAAAATAAAAACAGGGACAACATCTGTGAAGAATGCGGAGATCTGTTGCTTCAGGTCGTTTTTGTTTCGGCACTGGCTGAAGAGATTGGCGAGTTTAACATATGCAATGTAATGGACCATCTGACAGAAAAACTGATAAGGCGCCACCCTCATGTATTTGGCGACACAATAGTTAACAGTTCCGATGATGTACTGAAAAACTGGGAACAGATAAAAGTCGGGGAGAGACAGGCTAAAAAAGTCGACTCATCTCTTCTGGCAGGGATCCCAAGAGGCCTCCCGGGTCTTCTCAGGGCTTACAGGATACAGGAGAGGGCCGCTAAGGTGGGTTTTGACTGGCCAAAAGGAGACCCCTCGCCTGTCATTGCGAAGGTAGAAGAGGAACTGAACGAACTCAAAGACAACATCACAAACGGGGCCGTCAGGGAAGCGACAGAAGAAGAGCTGGGCGACCTTCTCTTTGCAGTTGCAAACCTGTCTAGGCATCTGAAGGCAGACCCCGAGACAACGCTTCACAAGGCATGCGTAAAATTCAGTGACAGGTTTCGGATAGTGGAGGCAGAAGTAGCAGTTTCCGGAAGAGAGTGGAGCGACTTCACCCTGGATGAGCTGGAAGGATTCTGGCAAAAGGCGAAGAGGCAGGAAGAAGAATAAAAGACGGCTGAGCAGTTGTAAAGGCGGTCAACAACAGGCAAGCGATTGGCAAGCAATGGCAAGCAGTTGTAAGGACGTGCGGCTTTGCCGCGTGAAGTGCGACAGAAATATGTCGCGTGAAGCGATAGTGAAGCAGTGGTGAAGCGGTTGTAAGGGCAAAGGCCGCGAATTCTTGGCGGATGCTTTTTCCACATGTCTTTAATGACTGCTCAGCCATTGCTCAGCGAATGGTTTTAAGAAGCTTTTAAGCGTCTATCGCGCTTGAAATAGACAGACCTACACAGGAGGAATAATCAATGACAGTACAGGAAAAGATAATGGATGCGATCAGTACGAAGGTATCCCCGGCTCTTCAGAGCCACGGCGGGGACGTCTCTTTCATCAGTTTTGACGAAGACAGCGGCACCCTTTATGTAGATCTCGTAGGCTCATGCGGGACGTGCCCCTATGCGCAGGAGACCCTTCGCATGACAGTAGAAGCTGCAATAAAGCAGGTCGTGCCCGAAGTAAAATCTGTTGTAAGAGCATAGCGCGGACAGGAATGACAGATAAAACAGAGACCGAGATCAAAATGACGGAAAACGGCCTGACTCCGCTTACCTCCCGCGACGAGTCCATTGTGAAGTTGCTGGCGGGGCACGAAGAGATACTTCGTATGGTGGAACAGGCTTTTCCTGTCAAGATCTTTGCAAGGGGAGCAAGCCTTTTGATAAAGGGAGAGGACGAAGACCTCATCAGAAGGCTTGAAAGCCTGCTTACCCAGTTTGCTGAACTGGCATTGAACGGCCAAAAGCTTTCCTCAGCTGAGATAAGGTATGGGTTGAATCAGATATCCGCTGGGGAAAGCGTAAATTTAAAATCCCTTTACGATGAAGTTGTCTGCGTCAGCAACAGGGGGAAACCTATACGTCCCTATACGAACGGACAGAAGGAATACACCCGCGCGATAAGGGAGAACGATGTGACCTTTGCCATCGGACCTGCGGGGACAGGCAAGACATACCTGGCAGTAGCACAGGCCGTCGCCTTCCTTAAGTCAGCAAGAGTAAGCCGGATCGTACTCGTAAGGCCCGTTGTCGAGGCAGGCGAGCGCCTCGGTTACCTTCCTGGAGACTTGATGGACAAGGTTGAGCCGTACCTCAGGCCGCTTTACGACGCATTTTACGATCTTCTTCCTACTGAGAAGTTCAACAGATATTTTGAGAAGGGCATCATTGAACTTGCACCGCTTGCTTATATGAGAGGAAGGACCCTGAACGACTGCTTTATCATCCTGGACGAGGCGCAGAACACTACCCCTGAGCAAATGAAAATGTTCCTCACCAGGCTTGGTTTCGGATCCAAAGCTGTCGTCACCGGAGACATAACCCAGGTCGACCTTCCGTCAAACAAGGAATCCGGATTGAAGACGGTGCAATATATCCTCAACGACATCCCCGGCATCGCTTTCGTCAGATTGAGCAACCGTGACGTTGTGCGGCATGAGATAGTTCAGCGGATAGTGAGGGCTTACGAAGACCATGAACAACGGAGAAAGACGCCAGACAACAATTAAAAAATTAACATCTCAGCTTAAGACCGATCTTGAACTCAGAGCATCAGACAGGCAGCATGTGGTTTTCAGAGTAATACTGCTTGCTGTTGCTTTTTTTCTTATTACAGGCAACTGGCTTGCCATTGACAGGCATGAAAATTACCGCATAGGATATCCTTCCGCAAAAACCTACTTTGCACTGACATCATCAAGATACGAAGACAGGGCGGCCACACTCGAGCTTCGTCAAAGAGCTGCGTCAAGGATCATTGACGTAATGGTCCGTGATGAAAAAATAGCGGCCGAGGTCTCCGCTAAGATCGGATACCTTAAGTCGGGGGATCTTTCACGTGTCCTCGAAAACCCCCTGCTGGAACTTTTTTCCGGTCTGCCCAAACTGACACAGACAAATATCGTGAATACAGCAGTAGCGATCGCGGAAAAGATCATGAACAAGGCCGAGAACAGGGATGAACAGACGGCGCTTCTCTGGAAAGAACTGTCCGGGTACAGGCTTTCCCAGTCCGATAAAAACGTAGCCTTCCAGATACTTGACAAGATACTCAACCCTTCGCTGAACAGCGACTCGGAGATGGCATCAAGACTTAGGGAGGATGTGGCGGTACAGATCCCTCCGGTCGTCAGGGAAATACGTCCCGGAGAGGTACTTGTGCAGAAGGGACAAGTCGTCACTCCCTCGCTTGCCAAACTTCTTGAGTCCCAGGGATATCCGGATTCAAGGTTTCCTTACAAACATTTGGTCTTCATACTTGCCGCCATCATAATATGGAGTTTCTGGCCCGTGTGGATAGAGCGCGGTCTCAAAGAAAAATTTTCACTCCGTCAGTGGGTGTATATTGCAGTAATTCTATCCCTGGGATGGGCGCTGGAACTCATGTTCGCCAGGATCGGCGGGTACTCGATGGCGGTCCTTGGCATGACAGGCTGGCTCTGCCTTACTCTTCCGGTATCGCTCTCCTATCACGTTGTGCTCGGCGGAGGTATAATCAGCGTGATGATCGCGTTTGGGACAAACCCAGGGATATTTGCGCTCGGCTGCATTCTGGCCGCTTTTTCAGCTGCAATAGGAAGGGTCCTCTTCATTGACCCTCCGAACCACAGGGTAACTATTTGGAGAAACCTCTTTTTCTTAGGACTTTGTCTTGGGGCAGTTTCAGTTGCTGTGCACTGGGGGCTGGGATTATTTTATAATTATCAGCTGCCGATATTTTCGATCGCTTTCAGCCTTTTCTGGAGCACTCTGGTCATTGCGCTCCTTCCGATTTGGGAAAACCTTTTCGATGTTATTTCGCCGCTGCGCCTGCTTGAGCTCAGCCATCCCTCCCAGCCGCTCCTTAAGAGGCTCCAGATCGAGGCTCCGGGCACCTATCACCATACTCTGATGGTAGGCACACTGGCGGAAGCCGCTGCGGACAAGCTTATGATGAACGGCCTTCTGGTCAAGGCCGGAGCATACTATCACGACATAGGCAAACTTAAAAACCCAAAATATTTCGTTGAAAACCAGGTAAGCGGGGAAAATATACATGATGATCTCTCTCCTACGCTCTCCGGACTTGTTCTTATATCCCATGTACGGGACGGTCTGGAGATAGCGGACGAGACTAAACTGCCGAAGACCCTCAGAAGGTTCATAGCTGAGCATCACGGCACGACGGTGCAGAAATATTTTTATGAAAAGGCCCGTGCGATCGATGAAAACACCACGGAGGAACAGTTCAGGTACCCTGGTCCCAGCCCGCAGTCCAGGGAGACAGCCCTTGTCATGCTTGCGGACTCTGTCGAGGCCGCAGTCAAAGCGAAGAACAAGTCGTTTGATAACATCCGTGACCTCAGGCTCCTCGTGCAGAACGTCATAAGACAGAAGGCGGAAGCAGGGCAGCTTAAGGACGTTGACTTTACAATGCGTGAGATGGCAGTGATCGAGTCGTCCTTTATTGAGATACTGAGATCCACATACCACTCCCGCGAAGTAAAGGAGATATCCGAGTCTATCCGTGCTGCCGCCGAAAAGAAGGGACAGTCGAAGCAGAATGATCGTTGATATAATAGCAGAGGGAAAAGAGCTTCTCTGCGGAACTACCCCTAGAGAGGCGGATGTTTTCCTGAGAAGGACAGAGAGTCTTTATGCGTGGCTGCTGGAAAAGGAGGAAGCTTTGCCGGCCGGCTGTGGGCGCGCAGAGGTATCTTTATCCATAGTCGCGCCCGAGAGGATCAGTGACCTTAATCTGAGATACAGGGAATCAGACAAACCGACCGATGTGCTCTCCTTCCCGCTCTGGGAAGAGGATTTCATATTTGTTCCGCCCGAGGGCTGGGAAAGCATACCGCTTGGAGACATAGTTATATGTCCGGACAAAATAATGGAAAACGCATCCGAAAACAGCAGGAGCTTCATGAAAGAACTGGTACTCGTACTCTCTCATGGTCTCCTGCACCTGATAGGATATGACCATTGCGACGAAGATTCCGAGAGAACTATGTGGGCGTTACAGGATAGAATGGTCGATAAGTTTTTCGCCGGAGAGGATGACGGAAATGGCAGATAATGAAAGTATCAATTTTGATGCTGAAGCCCTTCTGCGCAAGGCAAAGAAGGCTGTGGAAAGCGCCTATGCGCCATACTCCGATTTTCCCGTTGGTGCGGCCATCCTTTTCGAAGATGGAAGAGTTGTCTCAGGCTGCAACGTTGAAAACGGAAGCTACGGCCTTTCCATATGCGCAGAAAGAAATGCGATGACCACGGCAGTAAGCGAAGGCCGCCTCAAGCCGACAGCTATAGCCGTTGTCGGAACAGAAGGCACATTATGTCCTCCGTGCGGAGCCTGCAGACAGTTTCTGTCGGAATTCAACGGAGAAATGCACGTTGTTCTCGAAGATAGAGGAAAGACTGTTATTTACAAACTTAGCGACTTGCTTCCGCTGCAGTTCAGACTGACCGGGAAAGGAGAGACTGAAGATGGCAGATAAAAAAAGCGAAGATCTGGAATACAGGTGCGGGTTCGTTGCTCTTCTGGGCAGGCCGAATGTAGGCAAGTCCTCATTGATCAACACCCTCCTCAAGGAAAAGGTGGCTGCTGTCTCATCCAAGCCTCAGACGACCCGGAACGCCATACGCTGCATACTGACCACAGAAAAGGAACAGATAATATTTGTGGACACGCCCGGTATACACAAACCGAAGAACGTGCTCGGCGACTATATGGTGAACGAAGCCGGAAAAGCGCTTGCCCAGGTGGACCTGATATGTTTTGTGGTCGAGGCTGGGGACAGCCGTATAGGGAAGGAGGAAGAGCTGATAATAGAGATACTTTCAAAGTGCGGTCTTCCTATAGTGCTTGCGGTCAATAAGGTCGACAAGCTGTCTGATCCCGGGTTTTTCTGGAAAACGGTCGAAATGTATGAGACGCGGATAATGCCGGCTGCTGTTGTCCCGATCTCAGCCAAAAAAGGGACGAACATGGATGTTTTTATCGATACACTGAGCGGGATGCTTCCAGTACAGCCCCCTATATATCCTGCAGACATGCTCATGGATACGACAGAACGCTTCCTTGCCGCCGAGGTGATAAGAGAAAAGATCCTTACATTCACGGATCAGGAGGTGCCGCACGGAACGGCGGTAGTCGTTGAAGAGTTTAAGAGTCCCGAGGAGTACCCCGAACTAAAGACATGCGAGATAAGGGCTACTATAGTAGTTGACCGCGAGGGCCAGAAGGCGATAATTATCGGCAGGGGCGGCGCAAAGCTCAAAACGATAGGCATGGCAGCAAGGAAGGACCTCGAAGAGAAGTTTGGTTACCCCATTTATCTCCAGCTTTGGGTCAAGGTAAAACCGGGGTGGAGAAAATCACAGGAAGAACTCAGGCGACTGGGGTATAGTTTTTGATATCATCATTTGAAAAGGACAAGCTTCCACAGGGGTACTATTCACAAACAGGGACCGTCTTGCAGAGAAGGGATTCCTCAGGAGAGGGGCAGTCCCTTCTGTTGTTTTTAAGGGACATGGGGCCGGTCTGGGTAAGCGCCCCTGCCTCAAAGACTAAGTGCAGGTTCGGAGGCGCCACGGAACCGCTTGTGTGGGCAGAGTTCAGCCTATATCAGAGTCCGTCCAGGCTATACCTTCAGGGGGCTGAGATCAGGGAGGACTTCATATCACTCAGGTCTTCGGCGGAGAAACTCAAGACGGCGCTGAGGCTGTACAAGAGACTGACAAGTGTGCTGCTTACAAGTCATGAAAGCAACAATATCCTTACCCTTTTGTGGTCTGCAATGATATTACTAAAAGAAAACTGCCCGGCAGATATTGTTGAGTACAGATTTACTTGGAGGCTTCTGAAAGAGACCGGCCTTGCACCGTCGCTCCAATACTGCGTCAAGTGCGGTGCCAAACTTGAAAGCGGAGCAATATGGACAAGGGACGGCCTTATATGTTCCTCATGTTCTGCTTCCGGCAGAGAGGATATCGGCAGGGAAGAACTATCCTGTCTGAGGTTTGCTGCAATGCTGAGCCATGACAAATTCATCGGTTGGTCAAAAGGCAGAGAAAAATCGTCATTATTTATCGGTCAATTAAAAAAACTGGTTACTTTTTTCACTGATATGGATTAAAATTCATCGAATATAGTTTTTGTAATATCTGAAGGAGGCAGCAGATAGTGAATTTTCAGGAAATTGTAATGCGCCTTGAAAGTTTTTGGGCATCACAGGGATGTGTCGTCCAACAGCCTTACGACATAGAAGTCGGGGCCGGAACGATGAACCCAGCCACAACTCTGAGGGTCCTTGGCCCCGAACCGTGGCGCGTGGCCTATGTGGAACCATCCAGGAGACCGACTGACGGCAGGTACGGTGAGAACCCGAACAGACTTCAGCACTATTACCAGTATCAGGTAATAATCCAGCCCGCTCCCGACAATATTCAGGAGATGTATCTCGAAAGCCTCAAGGTGCTTGGGATAGACCCTGCTGAGCATGACATACGATTCGTCGAGGACGACTGGGAAAATCCGACCACCGGAGCCTGGGGCCTCGGGTGGGAGGTGTGGCTTGATGGGATGGAAGTGACTCAGTTCACTTACTTCCAGCAGATGGGCTCACTTGACATGGATGTCGTGCCTGCGGAGCTGACGTACGGAATTGAACGGATCGCAATGTTCGTCCAGAAGGTGGACAACGTCTATGACCTCGAATGGGTCGGCAATGTCAGATACGGAGACGTTCACCACAAGGGTGAAGTTGAGCATTCAACATACAACTTCGAAGTCGCGAGCACGGATATGCTGTTCCAGCTCTTCAACATGTACGAAGCTGAGTCCAGGAAGATCCTTGAAAGAGGACTTGTCCTTCCTGCTTATGATTATGTGCTCAAATGCTCTCATTCCTTTAACCTGCTTGACGCGAGGAACGCCATAAGCGTAACGGAGCGCACCGGCTATATTGGAAGGGTCAGGGCGCTTGCCAGTGCATGCTGCCAGGCGTATCTCGAACAGAGGGAAAAGATGGGACACCCTCTGATGGGAAAGTTTGACAAATTTGAAAAAGCTGAAGGAGGCGCAAGATAATGTCCGCAAAAGACCTTCTTTTTGAAATAGGCACGGAGGAGATCCCTGCCAGATTTATGCCCAAAGCACTGGCTGATATCCGCCAATATGCGGAAGAAGAGCTTGCCTCCGCACATATAGAACATTCCGGTATAAAGACCGAATGCACCCCGCGCAGGATCGTACTCACAGTTGAAAAACTTTCCGCTGCCCAGAGCGACAGTGTCGAGGTCTCAAAAGGCCCTCTCAAAACTCAGGCATTTGACAGCGACGGAAAGCCTACCAGGGCGGCTGAGGGATTTGCCCGCAGCAGGGGTGTGGAGACAGCGGACCTTAAAGTGAAAGAGATAAACGGCGCGGAGTATGTCGTTGCGGAAAAGAGGGAAAAAGGTCAGGCAACGGAGCTTGTCCTTCCTCAGATACTGGACAGGATCATCAGGCGCCTCTCGTTCCAGAAGAGTATGTACTGGGCCGATCCTTCAGTCCGTTTCGCCCGTCCGGTCAGATGGCTGGTGGCCCTTTACGGCGAATCAGCCATTAAAGTTGAATTCGGAAAAGTTGAAAGCGGGAACCGGTCGAGAGGGCACAGGTTCATGGGATCCGATTCGGTGACGATCAAAGATCCGTCAGAATACAAAAGATATATGAAGGAAAATTTTGTCATTACCGACCCCGAAGAGAGAAAAGAAATGATCCTCGCGGGCATAGCCTATGTTGAAAAAGAACTTGGCGCGAGGGTAGAGATAGACCCCGAGCTTCTTGAAGAGAACGTTCACCTCAACGAATATCCTGTAGTGTTCTACGGAAGCTTTGACAAGGCATTCCTTGAAATACCGGAAGAGGTACTCGTACTTTCGATGGCAAAAAATCAGAGGTACTTCCCCGTAAGGGATAAAGAGGGCAGGCTGATGGCCAACTTTGCAGGGGTAAGCAACAACATCGCAAAAGATATGAGCGTCGTAAGGGAGGGAAACGAGAGAGTCCTCAGGGCAAGACTCTATGATGCCGCCTTCTTCTGGAAAGAGGATCTTCAGAAGTCCCTCCACGACCTTGCAGCAGAGCTGAAGTCAGTAACTTATCAGGAACAGCTGGGTTCTGTCTACGACAAGGTCCAGAGGACAAAAAAACTTGCGCTTTGGCTCACGGAGGAACTTTTCTTCAGGGAGAGCATACCTGTTGTTGAAAGGGCTGCCGAGATCGCAAAGGCGGACCTTGTTACAAGCATGGTCTATGAATTTGCGGATGTCCAGGGAGTAATGGGACGCGAGTATGCGAGAAAAGCAGGAGAACCGGAGGCCGTCGCTTTGGCGCTTTATGAGCAGTATCTGCCGAGATTCGCAGGGGACAGCATACCCTCAGCTCCGGCAGGAGCACTCATAGGTATCGCAGACCGTGCGGACACCCTCGCTGCTATCTATAAAATCGGACTCGAACCGACATCATCTCAGGACCCTTACGGACTGAGAAGAGCCGCGAGGTGCATCAACGAAATAATATGGGGATTCCCGCTTGATATAGACATATACCTCCTGCTGGAAAAGGCAGCTTCACCATTTGGTATGGAGAGGGAGACTCTTGACAGGATCAAAACCTTTGTGCGCCAGCGCCTCCAGGTCCAGCTCAGGGAAAAGGGATTCAGGCATGAGGTCGTCGAACTTGTCCTACAGACAGTTTCAAACCGTCCCCTTCAGGCTTACAGAATGGCTGAGACGCTGCAGAAAAGGAGCGATGAGGTCTGGTTCGCTGACCTTATCACAGCTGCTGTCAGGGTCAAAAATATTCTGAACAAAGCCGGAAGCATATCCGAAGAGGTGGACCCCTTAATGCTGGCTGAAAGAGCCGAAAAGGAACTTTTTGAAAAACTTCTCATGCTTGAGGGAGATGCAAAAAGTGCAGTTGATCGCTGTGACTGGGAAAAACTGGCATCAGTGCTTGCGGAGCTTGCGCCCGTTATTGCCGGTTTTTTCAATGACGTCCTTGTTATGGACGAAGACCTTTCTGTGAGGAACAACAGGCTTGCCCTTCTTGGCAAGTGCAGTGATTTCTTCTTGCTGGTCGGCGATTTCAGTCTTTTAAAATAATTTAAACGATATTAATATAGGGGACATGCCCGTCATACTTAAACTTGGGAGGTCACATGATGCTCGAAGCTAAAAAGTATATCTATGATTTCAGTGAAGGTGACGCAGGGATGAAGATCCTGCTTGGCGGCAAGGGTGCGAACCTTGCCCAGATGTGGAAGATCGGGCTTCCGGTGCCTCCGGGTTTCATAATTACGACTGAAGCATGCCATGAGTATTGGAAGGAACAGGACTTCATCCTGAACATATGGGATGATGTGAAGGCTGCCATTGCCAGGGTCGAAGCTCTTGCCGGAAAGACATTTGGCGGAGAAAACGATCCCCTGCTTGTCTCAGTTCGTTCGGGAGCACCGGTATCTATGCCCGGCATGATGGACACTATCCTCAATCTAGGCCTCAACGACAGAACAGTCACAGCTCTTGCTGAAGCAGCCGGGGATGAGCGTTTCGCTTATGACAGCTATCGCCGTTTTATCCAGATGTTCTCTGACGTTGTAATGGAGGTCGATCACGCAAGTTTTGAGAAAAAACTTCACGAAAAAAAGGCCCAAAACGGCGTCAAAGATGACAACCAGCTCTCGGCGGACGCGCTGAAGGAGCTTGTCGGGGAATACAAGACGATAGTGAAGGAAGCGGGGAAAGACTTCCCTGCCGATCCCTGGCAGCAGCTAAGGCTTGCGATCGACGCCGTATTCAGGAGCTGGAACACACCCAGGGCGGTGACATACAGAAAGATCAACAACATACCGGAGTCATACGGTACAGCTGTGAGCGTTGTGACAATGGTCTTCGGGAACCTCGGGAACGACTGCGGTACAGGAGTCTGCTTCACGAGGAGCCCTTCGACCGGCGAAAACAGGCTTTTTGGCGAATACCTGATCAACGCACAGGGGGAAGACGTCGTTGCAGGGATCAGGACGCCTGTTGAGATCTCGCAGCTTGCAACGGCAATGCCCGATGTCTACATAGAATTCTGCAGGATCGCCAAACTTCTTGAGGAACATTACAAAGACGCACAGGACATAGAGTTTACCGTAGAGCGAGGCAAACTCTACATACTGCAGACAAGAAACGGGAAAAGAACAGCTGCGGCAGCGGTCAAAGTAGCGATGGACATGTACAGGGAAGGCCTGATAGATGAAAGGACCGCTGTAGAAAGGGTCGCTCCCGATCAGGTCGAACAGCTTCTCCATCCGCAGATAGACCCGAAGGCAAAGGTGGTCCCGCTCGTTAAGGGTCTTCCTGCCTCGCCCGGAGCGGCGGCCGGTTTTGTTGTCTTTGACGCAGACGAGGCCGCGGAACGCGGGGAGAAGGGCGAGAAGGTCATCCTTGTCCGCCCGGAAACCACACCGGACGACATCCATGGTCTCTTTGCCTCCCAGGGCGTAGTCACGGCGCATGGCGGTATGACAAGTCACGCGGCAGTTGTGGCAAGGGGGCTTGGAAAACCATGTGTATCGGGCGCCGAGAGTATTAAAATCAACTTCACCGCAGAGACCTTTACTGTCGGTAAGACAACGGTCAAGAAGAATGATTTTATAACGATAGACGGCACCAAAGGAGAAGTCATACTTGGAAAAGTTGAACTCATGGAACCTCAGTTCGACGATGATTTCCGCGAATTGCTGAAGATGGCGGACAGGATCTCAACGCTTGATGTCTGGGCAAACGCAGATACTCCGGAGGATGCAAGAAGAGCGAGAAGTTTCGGGGCAAAAGGCATAGGACTCTGCCGCACCGAGCATATGTTCATGGCGCAGGACAGGCTCCCCGTCATGCAGGACATGGTAGTTGCATCGACCCTTGAAGACAGACTCGAATACCTTAAAAAACTTGAAAAGATGCAGGAAGAGGACTTCTACGGCATTTTCGATGCAATGGACGGTCTGCCTGTAACGGTCAGGCTCCTTGATCCTCCGCTTCACGAATTCCTTCCGAAGCTTCCTGACCTTAAGAAGGAACTGAAGGACCTTCCCGAGGGAAGCCCCGAAGCAGAGGCTGTAAAGATCACAATAGCGCGGGTACACGAGCTTCACGAATCTAACCCGATGCTCGGTTTCAGGGGATGCCGCCTCGGGATCATATACCCGGAGATTTATGAAATGCAGGTAAGGGCCATATTCACAGCCGCCTGCAGGCTTGTAAAAGAGGGCAAAGATCCGGTACCCGACATCATGATCCCACTCGTAGCAACAAAAGAGGAAATGAGGATACTCAGGGAAATGGTAGACAGTATCGCTCCCGTAATAATGAAGGAACATGGCTGTAAGGTGGAATACATGGTAGGTACTATGATAGAGCTTCCCAGGGCGGCAATGGTCGCTGACCAGCTTGCTCAGCATGCGCAGTTCTTCAGCTTCGGGACGAACGACCTCACGCAAACGACCTTCGGCTATTCAAGGGATGATGCGGAAGGAAAGTTCCTGGGGCAGTATGTATTTGCAGGAATACTGCCTCAAAATCCATTCGCAGTCCTCGATCGTGACGGAGTCGGCGGATTGATGGAGATCGGCGTTGCCGGAGGCCGTAAAGTCAACCCGTCAATACAACTGGGTATATGCGGTGAACATGGCGGCAACCCTTCCAGCGTGTCCTTCTGCCATAAACTCGGCCTGAACTACGTAAGCTGTTCGCCCTTCAGGGTCCCCGTCTCGAGGCTTGCGGCCGCGCATTCCGCACTTGGAATACTCAAATAGTAGGGACTGAGAAAGTGCCGGCAAGCAGTTGGCAAGCGATAGGCAAACATTGGCAAGCAATTGTAAAAAAGTTAATGCTAAGAACTAAAATCACCGTCATTCTCGTATGGACCTTAGTGGGAATCCAGACGATAAAAGGCTTAGGCCTCTGGGTTTGACAATTGCTTGCCTACCGCTCGCCTATAGCTTGCCAGTTTTAACAACTGCACCATTGTTTCACGCCGATGTTTTTTCGGCAGCTTCACGCGGCATCTTTTTGTCGCATATTAACGCCGATTTTTTCGGCAGCTAGCCCCTATTTGGGAGATGGTCATTTTGAACACCCGCCTTCGTTGGGAAGAGATCGAAAAACAAATACTCTCTCCGCATGCAGCTCTGTCTTCGCAGAGCAGAGGCAGACAAACAGAGGAAGCCCCGTGCTCTGTAAGAACATGCTTTCAGAGGGACAGGGACAGGATAATCCACAGCAAATCATTCAGAAGGCTAAAATACAAGACACAGGTCCTTCTGCTCCCTGAGGGAGACCATTACAGGACAAGGCTTACCCATACGCTTGAAGTATCCCAGATAGCAAGGACTATATCGAGAGCCCTTTTGCTCAACGAAGACCTTACAGAAGCTATAGCTCTCGGTCATGATCTCGGTCATACCCCGTTCGGCCACATGGGCGAAAAAGTGCTTGATTCACTGGCAAAGGAGCATGGGCTTGGCGGGTTCCACCATGCTGCACAGAGTCTCAGGGTGGTAGATCATCTGGAAAAGGACGGAAAGGGGTTAAATCTCACATGGGAAGTCAGGATGGGGATTATACAGCACTCCAAGGGGCAGGTCGATGTACGCTCAGGCTTCGGCCTTGCCGAACCCTCGACGCTCGAAGCATGGGTAGTTAGGATATCCGACTCTGTGGCGTACCTAAACCATGACCTTGACGATGCACTGAGGGCAGGGATCGTATCAGATCCCGACATCCCGGAGAGTGTTATCAAAAAAATGGGAGCTTCCCATGCGCAGAGGATCAACTCCCTGATAATGGACATTATTGAAAACAGCGAAGAGAGCAGGCCGACATTCAGTCCTTCCATGCTTGCCTCTATAGAGACACTGAGGGGATTCCTTTATGGGAGTGTCTACCGGCACGCAAACGCTCAGATCGAAGACTCAAGAGTGGAGCATGTTCTGGCCGCGCTGTTCCGATACCGCGTAGAAAAATGCAAAGAAGACCCTCAGGGAGCAGTAGATTTTATTTCAGGCATGACAGACAGGTTTGCACTTCAGCTCTTTCAGGATGTTTATGTTCCATCACCCTGGCCAAAGGGAAGGACACATCAGTCGGACTGAGGACGATCTATTCGATGATCTTATACCTCTTGAGGAGTTCCTGGTACTTGGCTTCCATCTGTGCTGCCTCGCTCGGGTCCTTTTTATAGGGATCCGAATTTTTTTCCGGAGCCTTTGCGTGCTCTGTATCCTTTGTCTTCTTAGTGGCAACGGGCGTATCAGCAATCGGCCCCGGAACTTCTGAGGCCGGCGTTTCCTGAGGCAGACCTTTCATCGCGAATTTGTAATGCGTCATTTCATCATCAACAGGAGCGAGGATAAGCTGCGGGGCATTTTCATCGGATCTTGCCGCAGAGAGGCTGCCTCCGTGCCACGGACAGTGTGATGTGGGCGCGTGCCCTGCGGGAAGCAGTATGTTTGTCGCAGGACAGCCGCCCGAAGCCAGGAATCCGGTCTTCTTGCAGACGGTCACAGACTCGACGCCCGCGTCAGGCGGCAGGATGAAAGTCTGGGGGAGTTTAAGTTTTTTTACCGCAAAGGAGACAAAATCCTTCCAGACAGGCACGGCAGCTACTGTGCCGGTCGTCCTGCCTCCGAGCGGCGTATGGTCGTCGTTCCCCACGTAAACCACAACGACGAGCCCGGGTATGCCGCCTGCAAACCATGCATCGGTCCAGTCATTCGTCGTTCCGGTTTTGCCAAATGTCTGATATCCCTCCACCTTTGCCTTTGCCCCGGTTCCCCAGAGGGCCACCTGCTCAAGCATCGACCTTGTGGCGACTGCAGTTGTCACTGAAATGGCGTTTGCAAGCTTGGGGCCGTTCTGTTCGATCGACTCACCGTTTTTTCCCCTGACCTCTTTGATCCCGTATGGTTCTATTTTGTAACCGTTGTTTGCGAACGTTGAGTAGGCAACAGACATTTCAAGAGGAGTCACGCTTGCCGTACCCAGAGCGAGAGAAAGGTCTTCCGGAAGGTGGGGAGTACTTATTCCGATCCTTCTGGCCATGTCTACCACCCTGCTTACGCCGTCTATCTGTGCAAGCCTCACAGCCACTGTGTTTATTGATCTTGCCAGAGCATCCATAAGGGTCACTTCTCCGTCATACTTGTCTCCGTAGTTTCCGGGTTCCCATCCGTTGGGGAAGAGAAGCGGTGCGTCCAGGAGATGGTCTACCGCCCTGTAACCGTTTTCCAGCGCGGTCGCGTATACTATAGGCTTAAAAGCTGAACCGGGCTGACGGAATGCCTGGGTAGCCCTGTTGAATTTGCTTGCGTCAAAGTCCCTGCCGCCGACCAGGGCCAGGATCTCACCTGTGTTTGGGTCTATCGCTACGAGGGCTCCCTCGTGCTTCATCTTTGAAACAAGCTCTTCAGCCTTCTTTTGGAGGTCCAGGTCTATGGTGGTGTAAACGCGAAGTCCGCCTCTGTAAACCTGTTCCGTACCATAATTCGGGAGCAGTTTGTTGAAAAGGATGTAGGAAACGAAGTGAGGTGAGTCTTTGAGGAAGAGGCTGCTTTTGTTTGCTTCTCTTTTAACCAGTTTTGGCTGTTCCTTAATGCCCGCGTCATAGTCTGATTTCGATATCCAGTCGAGGTCGAGCATCCTCTTGAGTACATATTCTCTTCTTCCGGCGGACATCTCTGAATTTCTGAAAGGGCTGTATGTTTCAGGTGCGGCTACAAGGCCCGCAAGCACAGCGGACTCGGTTATCGTAAGCTGGGAGGGTGATTTGCCGAAATAATTTTTAGATGCTGAGTCTATACCGTAAGCGCCGTGACCCATGTAGATGGTATTCAGATACATTTCAAGAAGCTGATCCTTGGTATATATCCTTTCAAGCCGAAGTGCGAGGATGGCCTCTTTTGCCTTCCTCACGATGGTCTTCTCCTTAGTCAGGAAAAGATTTCTAGCCAGCTGCTGTGTTATCGTGCTTCCGCCCTGCCTTGCACCGCGATGGAAAATATCTACTATTCCTGCCCTGAATATCGAAACAGGTCTTATTCCCGAATGGTCATAAAATCTGTCATCTTCAGCAGCAAGGATTGCTTTTACCATCCAAGGCGAGACAACATCAAGCTTGACCCAGTTCCGGTTCTCCTGGAAAAGTCTAGTGATGACCTTCTCGTTCCTGTCGTATACTATTGTTGCCAGGCTGGGTTCGTGCCCGAGTATCTCTTCGGTGGAGGGAAGCGACTGAGATATGTCCCTGATAAACAGGGCAAGAAAAACGGCCAGCAGAGCCGCGACCATCGCCGCGATAAGGGCTATGTGTGAAAATATACTGTTTAAAAAAAACTTTTTTTTCTTTCCCTGTTTCTTTTTCTTGTCGAGAGAAAAATTTTTGTCATTGAACTGCATCAAAGGCATAATAATTATGGCCTCCAGTCATAAATTGGATCCGGCAGGTTTCAGCGGATCACTGATCTTGGTCAGAGTAAGCTACCATTTATATGTGAATTATAACACGGTAAAATTTGCAAATCTGACGGCAAGAATGACAGTATCTGTCACAGATGGGGATCTGAACGGGACAAAAAAACTGAAAATATCAGCCATTTGAACAAGTTTGGAGGTTCTTTTTACTTTTAGGCCGGCTTTTCCCAAAAAAAAATCAAAAACAGGCTTGCATTTTCCTCAAAAGCGTAGTATATTACCACCTGTCGCCGTTGCGAACAGATGTTATTTCCGGCACACGGCGATACTGAACCTTGCCAATAGAATACAGTACGTAAGGAAATAAGCGAACGAGATCAGGAATCAAACGGAGAGTTTGATCCTGGCTCAGGACGAACGCTGGCGGCGTGCTTAACACATGCAAGTCGAACGGGAGTATTGAAGAAGCTTGCTTTAGAGATACTTTAGTGGCGGACGGGTGAGTAAC
>JAPCWD010000014.1 GCA_025943965.1 Synergistaceae bacterium DZ-S4 | reverse complement strand
TGTGTTAAGCACGCCGCCAGCGTTCGTCCTGAGCCAGGATCAAACTCTCCGTTTGATTCTGGGTGTGCTTTTCGAATATCTTCCCATTTAAGGTCCAATATCCGTCTCAGTCGCTGACTTCTTTGCTACTTTATCTTCCTCGCCTCTCAAAAAATATCCGAATTAATTCGAATACTCCCTCAAGACTATATACATGATACGTCAACCATATATATCCTTTTGCTTTTCCCTGTATTCAACTGTCATGGTGCGCGTTGCCTGCTTCTTAAATTCGGTCGCGGACGACCTCGTCGGAAGCGCAACAGGAGGTAGTATATGTCTGCTCCTGTTTTTCGTCAAGCACTTTTTTTGCTTTTTTTTAAAGATTTTCTGTTAGGACACACGGCCTCGTGACTTTGCTAACTGCCCGCAATTTAAGTCCATCACAGACCGGCGCAAACTTGTTCTTTTACTTTTTTACCAGTGAAAGTGCATAAAAAAATATTTGTGGAACTTGTTTTTATGCCCGCATCTCTGATATTTAAGCCGATCATTAGGCTCTTTTCCGCCTTTTGTCCCGGTATTTTTATCATGAGTGCTTCTCTTCTACTATATAAAAAGGAGAGATAACGAAAAACTGTTATCCCTCCTTTTATAGATACTGTTTAGTGACCTGCCCCGACCGGGATGCTCTTTTTAACGGCAGATCTCTACTCAACATTATCCTGTCATTCATGCTGCACTTGCCGTACATGGGACATTCAGTTGGGCCTGAAGATAAAAAAGACGGCACCGACCATGCATAGTGAGGCCCAAACGTAGTTGAGAGTAAGTTTTTCCTTCATCACAAAGAAGGTGAAGGCGGCAAAGACGCACATGGTTATGACTTCTTGCATTATCTTGAGCTGAGAAAGGGTAAACAACTGATTTCCCAGCCGGTTAGCGGGGACCTGGAAGCAATACTCGAAGAAGGCGATCCCCCAGCTTGCCAGTATCACAAAAATAAGGGGTTTAGAACCCATATGTTTAAGGTGCCCATACCATGCGTAGGTCATAAATATATTGGATACAAGAAGAAGCATAACAGGGGCAAGAGTGCGGATCAAAATCAAACACCGTTCCTTAATATTTTTTGTTCCGGTAGATTATATATCCAAATCAGTCAGAATGGTGACAACAGGAGGGAGTTGAACCACAAATTGTTGAAAACTCTGCGATCCATGCATGCATTATTTATCCAATACTATCCGCAGCAGCCCGAGCCGCCGCAGGACGGACCTTCTCCGTCTTTATTCCCGCTAAACATCCCCATGAGCACTGCATATGCACATCCTACACCTTTTCTTACCGTTAATGCCGAGACGGGGCAATTCATGGAACAGGCTCCGCATTCCATACAGAGATCGATGTCGTTGATGCGGGCCTTATTATCACTTATCGTAAAGACGGCATGGGGACATACGGTCCCGCACATGCCGCACCCGATGCATTTGTCCCTATCAAGTTTTAATGCAGCGACTCCCTTTAGATACTTAAAACCCATTTGTCTTCTCCTTTAGACCAACTTAAATGACTATATGAAGTACGAAACTATCCTGATCAGGATCCCTGCAGTCAGTGCAGCAATTATCAGAGGAAGTGCTGCCTTCATCTCTTTTTCCACTCCCGACAGCGACGTATATGTAGACGAACCGGTAAAGTTCATTGTGAAAAAAGCCGACAGAGAGGGGAGGATCAACATATATGAAAAGAACTGGAGCCAATTGGCATTTCCCCTCAAAAACAAAAAGAGGACTGCCGATATGGCCCATACCAACCCTGTCACCATTCCTTTTAAAGAAAAGGCCCTTCCAGGTATCCAGGGAAGAAGAAGGGGTGATATAAAAGTTCCCATAAAGGTCGCCCCCATCAGCCCAAGATAATCTGCCCTTTCGACCGGCAGAATACCTAAAGCAGAGAGGATTGCCATTGCCCCGAAAACCTTTAGCATCAGTTCCATGGCAATGACGAACTCAACAGGCGTCAGAACTAATCTGTCGAAAATTGTAAACCGGACTTTCCGCATATCCGCTTTGAGAGTCAGCCTGTTGTCAAGAAAATAGGGAATGTCCTCCGCCCTTACAGGTCCATATATTACTTTGAAACCGCTTCTTTTTCTTGCTTCGTGGGCAGATACGCCGGTCGCGCCAAGCTGAGGAAGGATCAGTTCCCTGTGGGTGACTTTTCCCCTAAGGCCTGTCTCATCGATGCGGGAAACGAGCTCTTCTGTGCCAAAAGTACCCTTGCCCGCGGCACACCACACATTGATCCCCTCCGTATCGAGAACCATCAGCCACAGGTCCCTGCCGCCAAGATTTTCCCTCACCCTGTCAACAGTCATCTTATAATTGGATGTCACCAGGACGGGAGAATGTCCATCAGGACATCCCATGGCGTATAGTCCGGCTTTCATTGAGTGATCCATCCTTCCGATCCCCCATCTTGCCTTCCATGAGCCCAGTCTGTCCTTAATTGTGAGAGAAGCAGAAAGAGTTTGGTTTTCGCTGCAGCAAGCTGTCATTAGCCGTCACGCCTCTTTGTCTGAAAGTATTGTATCGCTTGTTTAGATCTGCTATTTGGAACTACGGTCGTTAATATATACCTCATATAGATGTTTGTCAATGTATTAAATTTCAGTTATGTGATGCTAAAATTATGAGATTATATAAGTTATTTTTAGAAATAGAAATACTTAGCACAAATAGGAGAGTCTGCAATGCAAAACAACGAAAATAAAGTTATGATCAACTGCACCGGCAAACCTAAGGTCGCTTTCGTTTGCGTACATAACTCCTGCAGAAGTCAGATAGCCGAAGCCCTTGGGAAAAAACTGGCTGCTGACGCATTTGAAAGTTACTCCGGAGGGACAGAACTAAAGGACAGGATCAATCAGGATGCGGTCCGTCTAATGAAGAGGATCTATGGCATTGACATGGAAAAAGACCAGTACTCGAAACTGATATTTGATATCCCGGACCCTGACGTTGTGATAAAAATGGGATGCAACGTAACATGTCCGGCAATAGAAGGAGCCTATGAAGAAGACTGGGGACTTGATGATCCGACAGGAAAGGGAGACAATGTATTTCTGGAGGCAATAGATACAATTGAAAGAAAGATATTGGAGCTAAAAGCAAAGATTTCATGCAGCGAATGAAAAATGACCGGGAGACTTCCTCCCGGCCAAATTATTTTTGTTCGTCAGGATCGTTCATCGACCAGGTTTAATTGATTGAATATCAGCACTTGGTATCAGAATAGACGCGTTCTTTGCCCTCGCCCGATGAGATCATGCCTATAAAGGAAATAAGATCAGAAAACTTCTCGCTGTTAAGTGAATAATGGGTCCATTTGCCCTCTTTTCTTGGGGTTACAAGGCCTGCCCGGCAGAGGATCTTCATGTGATGTGAAAGGGTGGGCTGAGAAAGATCAAAGGCTTCAAGGATGGTACAGGCACAAAGTTCTCCGCATGAAAGCATATCGACTATCATGATTCTGTTGGGATCTGATAAAGCCTTTAAAAGCAGCAATCTTTCCTTATAATCCATTTTTGCACCTCCCGCAATAAATGCATTTGATCCTGTCAGCAATAGTATAACGTCAACAAGGTGTAAATAGTTACAACCATTTTAAAATAACAGTCGAATAAACTATGGGAATTTTAAATATATTGTCAGTTATCCATTTTCTCGACATTTTCGTAAATTTTATTGATATCTTCCCCGCTTACCAAATTCGAAAGAAGGACTGCTATGATAATTATTCCCGGTATATCGACAAGCAGCCTTGTCAGGGCAAAGCGGGCACCCAACGATTGAAACTCGAAGAGGACCATTGGAATTTTCGTCGTGGACCATGCACCTATAAAGATCATCACGTTTGAAAAGCTGACTCCCTTTTTCATAAAGAGAGCGCTGACGGGGAATGCCGCATAAAGCGGCCCAGCGGCAGCTGAACCTATGAAGATGGAAAGAAGTATTCCCTCAATTCCTGATCCCTCACCCATATATCTGATCATGCTCTCCCTGGATACCCAGACGTCGAGCAGCCCAAGGAGGACGAAAACAGGAGGGATTATAAAGAGCATTTGGACAAAAGAGTTCACTGATATGAAAAGAGCCTTGGTACCAATGCCCCTGTTAAAAAGCGTCAGAACTCCGACACATGCCAAGGCAATAAGGAAGGGCCTGTATCTCTTCAGCATGAGAGCCATCTCAGCCCGCCACCTTTCCTATCACATAAGCAACAAAGAAGGAAAAGATGAAGGCCATCATATTTCTATATATGGTCACTTTTTTCCCGAAATATTTGATCTCTACCGGCATCGTTACAACGCCGACCATCATCAGGGTTGAAATGAAGGCACCGATCTGCATATAGCCCGCACCAGCCTGGAGCAGGAGCGCTGCTGTAGGAAAGGCAACAAAACCGGGGATCAGTGTGACCGAGCCTACCAGAGAGGCAAGGATGACACCGATCCAGCCCGAATCACCGCCGATGAGCATTGATATCATCTCTGGGTCAAGTACAGCAAGAAGCGTCCCTACAAAGAGTATTACAACAAGAAACTCTGGAAGTATATTTTCGAAAGCCTTCCACCCCTTTTTCAGGGACGTCTTTGTCTTATTTTTGTCCTTGAAGTATGAGAAAAAAAGAAGGACTATAGTCACGGCGTATAGAATATATGAATCCAAAAAGAGGACCTCCTTCTGACCGCTTACTATATTTTTTATGCAGTTAAGTCAAGAGGCTATCATACCAAATATCATACCTGCAAGTGTAGAAAGAAGCACTACAAGAACAATGTAAACCGCTGTCTTCTTAATTCCAATTATGCTGTTTATGACAAGCATGCTTGGCAATGACAGCGCCGGTCCCGCAAGAAGAAGTGCCAATGCGGGGCCCATTCCCATTCCTGCGCCGATAAGTCCCTGAAGTATCGGAACTTCCGTGAGGGTGGCGAAGTACATGAAGGCGCCTGCAAGTGCTGCAAAGAAGTTCGCCCCGGCAGAATTGCCTCCGACCAGCATTGCTACATATCGGCTCGGGATAAGGGCCTCATGCCCGGGACGGCCTAGAAGAAATCCGGCGACCAGGACTCCGCCAAACAAAAGCGGCACAACTTGGAGCGCATATCCCCATGTGGATCCGAACCATTCCCCTCTCTCTTCCTTGCTGAACCATGTGAGTGAAGCGATGACCGTTGCCGCAAGACCCGCTCCGGCAAGTATCCATTTCATGCCGTATACGGTTTCCCAGAAGGAATTCGGCGTCTTTGGCGCTGCCCAGTTTGCAAAAACAAGAAATACGACCATGCCTGCCATGTATGTGACTGTCTTCCAAAGAGGCCTTCCGCTCTCTTCTTCCGGAAACTGTGCGAATTCTTCCTGCCTGGCCGCTTCTTCCCTGCCGAATATAACAGCCATCAGGAGCCCTATTACAACACTGAAAAGAACTGCGCCCACAGCCCTGGCTATCCCCAGCTCGAGCCCAAGCACACGTGCTGTCAGAACGATCGCAAGTACATTGATGGCAGGTCCCGAGTAAAGGAAGGCTGTCGCAGGGCCAAGTCCCGCACCTCTTTTGTAGATACCGGCAAAGAGGGGGAGGACTGTGCATGAGCAGACGGCAAGGACAGTGCCGGATACAGAGGCCACGGAGTAGGCTATCCATTTTTCAGCCTTTGCACCAAGATATTTCATGACGGACTGCTGACTTATAAATACCGAGATTGCTCCTGCAATGAAGAATGCCGGGATAAGGCAGAGAAGCACATGCTCCCTTGCGTAATCTGACATCATCGCTATTGATTCAGTCAGCCCCGCAGCAACTCGCTCGTTTCCTTCCGGAAGGAAGTAGAAAACAAGGAAAAACCCTGCTATCCATAAAAATTTTTTACGATCGTTCATTACTTTTCAGCTCCATATCTTACAATTTTATGTGGCATATATTCCACATATAGGGGTCAAGAAATTCCCCGCGGTTGCGGGGACTCTCAAATATATAAACTTCTTACCACTATTTCTGATCTATGCCGGCACCTCCGGCATTATTTCAGTTTCAGAAACTGCAGCCGCCCTTTTCCTCGGGATCCGATTTTGACTTAAACAAACCTGAAACGAACTTTGAAAAACCTTCGGTCTTTTTTTCTCCGGATTCCTGCACCTGTGCCGGTGATGCCTTTAAGAGAACCTCTTTTAGCTTCTCATATGTGGGAAGGTGTCCTGCAAGAACTACTTTGCCCTCAATAGCAAGCGCAGGAGTGGTCATTACACCAAAGTCCATTATTTTCGCTACTTCTGTCACCTTTTCGATTTCCAGCTGAAGTCCCAGCTCCTTTGCAGCCTGGTCTGTGAGTTCCGCAAGTTTCTTGCATTTCGGGCATCCTGTTCCAAGTATCTGTACCTTCATCATATTTTTCCTCCCCGAATATTTATTTCCCGCAGCATCCCGTTACGAACACTCTTTCGGGATCGTTTCCTTCAACTACCCTTTCAATACAGGAGAGCATCGACGGAAGGCAGCGTATCCTCAGGCTGTAATAGACCTTCAGCCCTTCCTTCCGGTCCTCCAGTATCCCCAGGCCTTTCATCAAGGCAAGGTGTTTGCTTATCGTCGTTCTGTCAAAGTGAAACATTTCGGCAATGTCGCATACGCACATCTCAGAATCAGCAAGTGCTTCTACTACAGCAAGGCGGACAGGGTGGGCAATGCCTTTGAGTATTGAAACTTTCTGATCCAGAATTGTTTTTTTATCGACCATTGGTCTATTCACCCCTATCTATGTGGCAATTTTACCACATATAATTTTTTTGTCAAACAAATAGATATGTTTCTATGAAATTTATCTTGACGGTCTAAATTGCAAGATATAGACTATCATCTATATAAGAATATCGTCCAAATGACCACCAAACTGCATTGGAAAAATAATGGAGATGAAAAAATGAACACTCTTCTCGAAACGGTCAAATATTTTATTTTCATTACCGCAGAACTGACATTACTTTTTCTCGGAATAAGCACCCTGGTCGCTTTGATTCTTATGTATGTTCCTCAGGATAAGATAAAAAGATACATGTCCGGTAAAGGCATATTGGGTAATTTCGTCGGCGCATTGATAGGATCATTAACGCCATTCTGCGCATGTTCCACCATCCCCTTAACACTGGGATTTCTTGAAATTGGCGTCCCTTTCGGAGCTGTAATGTCATTTGTGATCTCATCACCGCTTATGAATCCGATAATATTAACTATGATGGTGGTATTAATGGGCATGAAAGCAGCTCTTGTTTATCTTTTTGTGACATTCATCTGTGCTGTAATATTTGGGGTAATCCTAGAAAAAATCGGCGGTGCAAAACTCATAAAAAATGTTCGTATTAAATCAGGCGGGCATTTGGACAAGGAAGAGATCCCTGATACTTTTAAAGACAAATTAATACTGTCGTTTTTAAAAGCGTTTGGAGATTTTAGAGGAGTATTAGTTTATCTGCTTATAGGTGTCGGGATAGGAGCGGCTATTTATGGCTATTTACCAGGAGATTTTGTCTTAAAATTTGCAGGACCTGATAACCCGCTTGCCATACCGGTCGCTGCGGCTATCGGGGTTCCTTTATACATTCGTGCCGAAACTGCAATACCTATCGGCCTGGCCCTGATGCAAAAAGGAATGAGCGTGGGAGCTGTGATCGCGCTTATCATAGGAGGAGCAGGGATGGCAATACCTGAGATGAGCATGCTTGGAGCAATTTTCAGAAAAAAGCTTGTTGCTGCTATTGTGGCAGTCATCTTCCTAACTGCAGTAACCGGAGGATATATTTTTAACGCTATTTCAATATAGATAATAAGACTAAAGCAAAAATCAAGGAGGCTTGCTGTGATGACTGATGAGAAAAAACCCGGACTGTTCGGAAAACTGTTTGGCAAAGGTGAGGGAAAAAAGAAAAATTCATGCTGTTGCTGCGGAGGTTTTGAAATAGAAGAGATCGAAGGACCTGAAAGCAAAAATAAAGAAGAGAAAAAAGAAGGTGCGGAAAACCCATAAAACAACATCAACAAACAATAATTTGTACGGACTAAAAGCCTAGGTAAAGCATATAGAGTCCCGCCAGAAGGATCAGAGCTCCCAGTGCAAGCTTGATGATCGAGCCTGCCCTGGTTTCTTCAATATTCTCCGACAGCTTCTGAGCAAAAGAGAAGGATGTTCCGGCAGCAAGAGCGAGCAGGCCATGCCCGACAGAATAAAGTATTAGGAGCGAAGCACCCCATATGATGCTCCCCTTTCCTGCAACGATGGCAAGAAGCGCTATAAGTACCGGAGTTGAGCATGGAGATGAGAATATGCCTCCCAGGATACCTGCAATAAAAGCTCCCAAATATCCCTTCCTTCTGTTTTTTGACATCAGATAACTTGAAGGTATGATCTCAAATATCCCCCATGTCTGGAGTGCCATAAGCACCATCAATGATCCAAGGATCAGATACCACCAGGATGCTGGACCCATGAAGAACCCGCCCGCAGTAGAGGCAGCTGTTCCCAATGCCGTAAAAGTAAGCGCCGATCCAAGCACAAATACAAGTGAGAGACGAAATGCCTTCCTGGTGTCGCTTCCGGCAGTTCCACCCACATACCCAATTACCAGAGGAACACTCGACACCGCGCACGGTGTCAGGGATGTAAGCGCTCCAGCGGCAAAGGCAAGAAATGGCGCAAGCCATACGTTATTTTCTATCAAAAGGGATATGCTTTTAAGGATTTCAGTCATACCATCTTATTCCTGACAAAATCAATGGATATTTCAGAAATCATCTCAGCAGCAGCTTGATCGGCAGGAACACTTTGATTTTTTCTCTTTGCCGTCAAAGAAAGCTATTATATTTTCCGGCATTGAATAATTCCCGCAGCAGCACTCTTCCTTTGGTGCGAAAACAGCCCTGAGTATTGAAGTTGCCAGCATCTCTTTCGGAGGGACTTCATAATCTTCTCCCTCGAACTCGAAGACCCTGCATTCGACATCAGTACCGCTGATATCACTGCAGCAACCGCAGCTGTTTTCTGCTACCGACTCGCAAATATCCATTCCGTTGACACGTATGGCAGGAGAAGAGAGAAAGCGGTATTCTGCAGCTATTTCCCTGGATGATATTTCCTTTTTCTCAAATTCGACATCATATCCTGCACATAAAAGTGCAGGCCCGATCTCTTTCAGCACCTCTTCAAGCACAGCATCAGTTCCTATGCATCTGTCACAGGTCTCAAGGTCAAGATAAAGATATTCGACCAGGACCTTTTTACTGTTGCAGGAACAGCAGCCTTCATCCTTTATTGGATCACATCCGACCATTTTGTTCCCCCCTGTCTTGTTGGCAAAGCCAGTATAAATTCAACATATCCGATAATCAAATATAAAGTACATATTGATATATGTCAATCTAAATACCCATATCTATCGTAAAAACTACGTATTTGACAAAAAGTGACCAATTATATCTTGACAAAGAAAAATGCGTGTGATAGATTATATTGGCACTCAACAAGAGAGAGTGCTAATAATAAAAAATATACAATAAAAGGAGTTGTTGATCATGGTTGGACTGGTACCTTTCAACAGAAGGAACAGGGATCTCGCAACAAAGACCGGACTGGAGGACTTTTACAACGTGCTTGATGACTTTTTTTCAAGCGACTGGCCCATGAAGCGCACCCTGGCATATGACACATTCAAAGTTGATGTTCAGGACAGCGGAAACGAGTATCTTATTGAAGCCGAAATGCCGGGCCTCAGCAAGGAAGACATCAAGCTCGGACTGGATGACGGAAAGCTCACGATCTCAGTGACAAAAAACGAGAGCACGGAGGAAAAAGACAAGAATTACATCCACAGGGAAAGACGCTCTGTGTCCATGAGCAGGACCATACACCTGGCTGATGCTGACGCATCCGGGATAAAGGCCAAACTGAGCGACGGGCTTCTGAAGATAAGCGTCCCGAAGGAAGAGAAATCAAGCGCAACGATCGATATCGATGTTGAATAGAATAGCCGTCTCTGTTAAGTAAGCCTAAAAACCAATATAGACAGAAGCAATAAGGCATCACCAAGGAAACGGCCCAAAAAAGGGGCTGTGGAAATTTCCACAGCCCCTTGTTATTTCTGGAGCCGGCGAGAGGACTCGGACCTCCGACCTGCTGATTACAAGTCAGCTGCTCTACCAACTGAGCTACACCGGCAAACAAACCATTCCGTTCCTGTTATAGAACGCCGAAAAGCATTTTACATTATTATGGATTTTCGTCAAGTATCGGGCTTGTGATGGATCGTTATTCCCTTACTATATGCTTTGATTTCCCCTCGAACCTGGGAAGGGTCCCGGGCTCTGCCACCGTCAGCGGAACATGGATGCCGAGCGCGCTGTGGATGGATTTTTTGCCCTTCTCCAGGAGCGCGTCCGCCATATCCTGTGTGCTGTCAGCGGACCTTTCACAGGCGACGCTCATCTGCTGGAAGCCATCGACCTCCCAGACCCTGATCTGATAGTTGGCCGTAAGTCCCGAGACCCTGCAGAGCGCCTTCTCAATTACTGATGGGAAGACGTTCACGCCGTGGAAGATTATCATGTCGTCAGAGCGTCCCTTGATCCTTTTGATCCTGGTGCTCCTGTCGCCGCATTTACAGACACCGGGTATTATGCTCGTAAGGTCACGGGTCCTGTAGCGCACTATCGGAAAGGCTTCTTTTTTAAGTGAGGTAATGACAAGTTCTCCCTCTTCGCCCGGCCCGAGGGGGTTCAGTGTCTCAGGATCGATTATCTCAAATATGAAACCCTCGTCAAAAAGATGGATCCCGTTCCTCTCAAGACATTCCATTCCCACACCCGGCCCCATAGCCTCTGAGAGGCCGTAGCTGTCGATCGCAGGTATGCCGAGAGTATCCTGGATCTTCGCCCTCAGGCCTTCCGACCATGCTTCAGCTCCGAGGATGCCAAGGCGGAGACAGTATTTTGCCTTTTCCTCCTCTGAGAATGTTTCCCAGACTTCACAGAGTTTTACGGCATAGGACGGGGTACATGTGAAGACTGTCGTGCCAAGATCGCGCATGAGTTTGAACTGACGTTCGGTAAAACCTCCGCTTGCGGGGATGACCGTGATGCCCATATCTTCCGCCGCATCGTGGAATCCCTGGCTTCCGGTAAAGAGACCGTAACCTGTCGATATCTGCAGTATATCCTTCGATGTGAGCGTAGCCCGTTTGAATGCGGTCTTCATGGCCTTCTTCCACCAGAATATGTCGTTTGCCGTGTATCCGACCACAGTAGGATTGCCCGTCGTTCCTGATGTGGCATGGAAGCGCACCAGGTCATCCTTGTCGCAGCCAAGCCACCCAAGCGGATAATGAGCCTGAAGGTCCTGTTTGGTCGTGAAGGGCAGTTTTTCAATATCTTTTGGCGTACGGATATCCGAGGGCTTGACCCTGACATCCTTCATCTTGTCCGCATAGGGATGGTTGCGGTCCCAAAGCCTGCTCAAGACTGCCTGAAGTTCTGTTGTTTTACCTGACGCTGTTTCACTGTGTACCATTATGATTCCTCCCGCTTCATACTGAAAAATGCAAAATAAAAGGACGGGGCCCGACAATCACGGACCCCGTCCTCACTTACGGATCAGATGTTCAGCGCACAGCACCTAAACACTGATCCCGCGAGCCGGGATCCGTGCCTGGATAAGAGTACACTGCGACAGAAAGGTTTCTGGCTGAAGTTTTTATTACAAGACCCATTTTCATGTCCGGTGCCTCCTTCGTTCGTGCGACATTGCGCGTAAGTTTAGATAATATTTCAGAGATTGTCAAGCCCAAAAAGAGTTACTATTTTACCGCTTTTCTTTACTAAATTTTGGCGCCGTGCTCTTCCTTATGTCTCCTGATGCGTACCGCCTTTCCTTCAGAGCGCGGCACGGTATCCGGTTCGGCGACATTTACCTCGATATTGACCCCGAGGCTGTCCTTCAGCCGCTTCTTGGTCTCATTCCTTATATGTTCGATCTCCGAAGCGTTGCTTTCGGGGGCACGTTCACATGTTATTTCGATATCATCCATTCCGTCCTTTTTCCATACATCGATCACAAAATTGGGGGTCAGCTCCTTTACTCTGCAGAGGGCTGCCTCCACCTGGGACGGGAATACGTTGACCCCTCTGACGATCAGCATATCGTCAGTCCTTCCCCCTATCCTGTCTATGCGTACACTGGGGTCTCCGCACGGGCAGGGACCGGGCAGGATGCGTGTACGGTCTCTCGTTCGGTAGCGGATTATCGGGTATGCCTCCTTCTTGATCGAAGTGAGGACAAGTTCTCCCTCTTCTCCGTCTTCCACATTCTTCAGCGTCTCCGGGTGGATTATTTCAGGAAGGAACGCCTCGTCGTTGACATGGAGGCCGCTCTGATGGATGCACTCCATTGCGACTCCGGGGCCCATGGCCTCGCTCAGCCCATATATATCGAGTGCCTTTATCCCTAGTTTTTCCTCAAGACGCTTCCTGAGCCCCTCCGACCAAGGTTCGGCGCCCAATATGCCTATCTTGAGCATTGTGCCTCCGTTTGAAAAACGGTCAGGGTCAATGTCATCCCATACCTCCGATATTCGGAGGGCGTAGGAAGGAGTGCATGCAATCGCAGTGACGCCCATCTCCTTTATCATCCTGACCTGCTTTTCCGTAGCTCCCCCCGACGCCGGTATCACAGCAAGTCCGCGATGTTCACCTGCGTAGTGCATTCCTAGTCCTCCGGTGAAGAGTCCATATCCGTAGGAGACCTGGAGGGTGTCCCACTCGTCGAGCCCGGCGAGCCCAAGGCACCAGGCTCCGCACTCGCTCCACATCTTTATGTCATTCTGTGTGTAGCATACAACTGTAGGATTCCCTGTAGTACCGGAAGTCGCATGAAAACGAACAACGTGTTTCCTGTCAACGTTGAGCCAGCCGAGAGGATAGTGCTCCTGCAGATCTTGCTTCGTCGTGTAGGGAAGGAGCTGCATATCGCGGGCCGTCTTTATGTGTTCAGGCTTGACACCGTACTCCTTCATCTTCTGTGCGTAAGGATGATCCCTTTCCACCATTTTTTCCAGTGTGTAGCGTATCCTTGAAATCTTTGTCTCGACATTTCTTATTACAAGTTTCATCATCTTTTCCTCCCTGAGGTAAATTTTTTAATCCTTATGTGCCGTGACGCAGGCACAAAAAAACAGGGTCCGCATTTGAGCGGGCCCTGCTTCAACGGCGATTTACGCAACGATACTGTTATTCGGTCAATCTGTCCGAATCATGCAGCCCGAGCGCAGATCCCGTGAAGGGGACCCGCGCCGATAAAGGAGAACTGCGTAACATTGCCACAAGATGTGATGCTGTATTTGATATGTGTCATGTCCCAGTGCCTCCTCTCGACTTCAGTTCGTTGTTTTTAAGATGTTGGAGGTAATTCTATTCACCTTTTGTATAATTGTCAACCTTAATGTCACATTTTGCCTCCCGGTATACCCCCATGAATTTTTCCATCAGCAGGGTATTCTCTTCTGGAAGTCCTACGGTGATCCTTATTATCCCTTTGCTCCGAAAACGGAGAAGGCGTACTATAATACCCTCTTCAAGCAGGCCGTCTCTAAGCGGTGCAGAGAGATCACCGAGCGGAAGAAGGATGAAGTTGGTCTGTGAAGGGATGAATTTTATGCTGTTTGAGCGGAAGAAATCATAAAGCCTCTTTTTCTCATTTCTTGCCATATCAACGCTTTTGCTCAAAAACTCAATGTCGTCAAGAGCGGCTTCCGCTCCTGCAGCAGCGGGAACTGATACGACATAAGGTTCCCTGACTTTGTAAAGGTATCTCATCAGATCTTCGTCGCCTGCGACCCATCCGACACGGAGACCCGCCAGGCCGTATACCTTTGAGAATGTCCTGCAGACCATAAGATTAGGATATTCATCAAGCAGGGTCATCCCGTCAGCCGTATTTTCATCGGCAAATTCTATATATGCCTCATCGAGGACAAAAAGCACCTTTTCGGGTATAGCATCAAGCATTTTCCTGATATCCACGATGCCCGTTCCCGTTCCAGTCGGATTGTTGGGATTGCAGAAAACGACCATCCTGGTTTTATCTGTGACCGCGCTGACAAACCCGTCGACATCCAGTTCCATATCATCGGTCATCGGGACCTTGACCACTTTACCCCCCATGATCTCAGCCGTCTCCGCATATACGGAGAAGGTAAGTTCTCCGCAGACCACCTCGTCCCCCGGTTCGATGAAGGCGCGTCCCAACATCGTAAATACACCGTCAAGGCCGTTGCCGATCACGAACCGGCCCGGAGTCATTCCGTATTTGCGGGCAAGCTTATCCCTCAGGCTGTCGCACCTGCTGTCGCCGTATCTGTTGCATTCCGAAGCGGCGTTTTTTATTGCCTCTATAGCCCTTCCCGAAACACCCAGGTTGTTTTCGTTTGACGAGATGCGGACAAGATCGGGGAATACCGGCCCGGGGTCATATTCTTCAAGGTCTCTTATATTTGGGCGCGCGATGCTGTAGAAAAGCTCTTTTTTATCCATTGCTTACTCCTCCTCAATGAGGGAAATTATATCCTTCACAGCTCTTTCGGTGTGGTCATATATGTAATCCGCTTCAGAAAGAAGCTTTCCTATAGCCACGAAACGGCCCTTTCCGAAGGCTGCCTGCGCCTTCATGTCGCTCCCGGTATCGCCGAAAAAGACAGGATCGGTGCACCCAAGCCTTTTCGAAAGCAATTCCAGTCCCTCTGGTGACGGTTTGTGAATTCCTGTATCGCTGTGTATTATTTTGTCATCCGGAAAATCCTGCCACCCCAAGGCTTTTTTTGCAAGCTGCCATTCGGGGAGGTTCCTTCCGGTGTAGACACCTACTGGGAGCGGCAGATCTTCCCAGTGTAAACTCAGCATCGGAACCTCTAGGCTGTAAAGACCCGGTTCTTCATCTGTGCCGAAATAAAGTCCGGCACACAGTTTTCTGACTGGATCCCTAAGCACAGGGGTACCATACCTGGAACTTATCCATGATATGACATTTCCGCTGAATGTGGCAAGCTCTTCGCTAAGCCTGTCCGGAGAAGGCAATGCATCAGAAAGATCTTTACTCCCGTTTGAGGCAGCTAGCGTAAGCATAGTCCATGCAATGTCATAATCGTCATTGAAAGATCCGTGCCGTTTGAAGATTTTTTCATGACCGGGTGTGTATCCGGGAGAATCTGTCTTTCCCCCGCAAATGGATCCCCATGCCATTTCGACAGCAAGCCGGATGACTTCCGGAAAAGACCTCTCAACATTCAGGAGTACTCCGTCCACGTCAAATATCAACGCATCGGGGATAAAGTCTATCTTCATGAATTATTCCTCCAATATTTGCAAAAGAGACAAACGCGTGTTATTATAAAGCCCGTTTGTAAAACTAGCAAGCTATCAGTTTAGCTAAGTAAAATGATATCAAATATATCACATCAAAAGAGGGAACGGAGAATCGTTATGAACAGAAACCCCAAAGGCTGCAGCAACATCGGAGGACCGGCAGCGGCAAAACTCGAATACTGCCGCAACATGGCTCTGAAAATTTTCTCTGCGTATGGTTACAGGCCTTTCAGCCCATCAGAGCTCCAGCTCGTAGAGGACGTGTGGGACAAGCTCTCGAAGTCGCGGGCAAGGCGTTTGATCGCACTGAACTCCCCATTCGGAGAACCGTGTGTCCTGAGAGGCGACCTGACCCTCTCGGCAGTTGCCTACCTGAGCAGCCATTATGAGGAGAATGAAAGGCCGCTGCGGCTCTGCTATGCTGACAGGGTCTTTTCTGCACCTGTGCCCCCCAGGGGCAACCTTGAGGAAAATCAGGTCGGGATCGAGCTGATCGGCTGGGAAGGTTCAGGCACCGATGCAGAGGTCATATCCCTCCTCCTGAGGACACTTGATGAACTATCAATTGAAAGATCGATCGTTGTCATAGGAGACATGTCAGTGGTCGCAAAACTTTTTGAAGGTCTCCCGGAAAAGAGTGCAGAACAGCTGGTGGGTGCTCTTCAGGAAGGGATATACACGACATATTCAAGGATACTGGATGAGACGGAGACGGATGATAAACGCCGGAAGCTGCTCAAAGCTCTGCCGTCACTCAAAGGTGACTGCTCCGTTATAAGTGAGGCGATGCTGATGATGGACGACCCCTCGCTCCTCATGCCTCTCAAAAAACTGTGCGACTCGCTCTGCAAACTGGGATATTCAGACAGGATACGCATAGATCTGGGTTTCATACGAGACCTCGGTTACTACAGCGGACCTATATTCAACGCATACTCTTCCGTAACAGCTTCTCTTCTTGGCGGCGGAGGCAGATACGACGGACTTCTGGCAAAGGTTGGAATGGAAGGGGAGGCTTCCGGCTTCGCTCTGAATATAAAGGAACTGGCCGAACACTGTGTAGATGGTTCGCCCTCCCCTAAAATAATGCTCTGGTGCGGATGCAGCGACCCTGCAGAAGGGCTGCGCTATGCAGATGGGCTTTATAAGAAGGGAATATCCTTCGAACTTAGCTGGACCACGGACAAAGAAGAATCGATGAAGACTGCCGGGCTCCGTAAATATAAATTCTGGGCCGATTTCTCATCAAAGCAGGTAATAAATATTATGACGGGTCAGATCTTTGATCTGACAGATTTCGACAGGGAGGTTCTGTCATGCTGACTTTCGCTCTGCCCACGGGGCGTTCGCTTCAGGAATGCATAGAAATATTGGAGGGTGCGGGGCTTCCGGTCAAAAATCTCAAAAATCACGGCAGAAACCTCGTCATAGATGAAGGAAGTTTCCGCTATCTGCTTTCAAAGCCCTCCGACGTTCCGGCCATGGTCCACTACGGAGCAGCAGACCTTGCGATAGCAGGAAACGACGTGGTTGAGGAATCCGGCATATCTTTAGTGGAGCTTCTCGACACCGGAAGGGGAAAGTGCTTCATGGCCGTCGCCGGAACGAAAGACGCCGCGGAGAAGTTCAACGGCAACACCAGCAGCCTTATGGGACTCAAGGTGGCTACAAAGTACACGAGGATCGCGGAAAACACTTTCAACTCATGGGGGGTCCAGATCAAGATCCTCAAACTAAACGGCTCGGTCGAACTCGCCCCGGCGCTTGGGCTGAGCGACTGCATTTTTGACATAGTCCAGACAGGAAGCACACTCAAAGCCAACGGACTGATGGTCATCAAGGAGACAGCTCCGGTATCGCTGCGCCTGGTGGCAGGCTCCGGATCTGTCCAGCTCAGATGGCGCTCTATGTTCGGAGTGGTAAATGCCATAGAAAATTATGTGAAAGGGGCGGCATGTGCATGAAGAAGGAGGCCCTTAGGAAGACTAATGAGACTGAGATCGAAGTTTCTCTCGAATTTCCGGGCAAAGAGAGAAAGGTCGAGATCGGCTGCGGATTCCTTGCCCACATGGTCGACCTTATGTTCAGCAGGACCGGGATCGGCATATGTCTTAAGGCCAAAGGAGACACCGAGGTCGACTTCCACCACCTCACGGAGGATATCGGGATCGTTCTTGGACAGATGCTCAGGGAGATCGCAAAAAAGGGCGGCATCGCACGTTACGGCTGGTGCATCCTGCCTATGGACGGTTCTCTCGCAAGAGTAGCCCTTGATTTCAGCGGGAGAGGAGATTCTTACTTCTCAGGGTCCTTCCCCTCAGAAAAATGCGGCGATTTTGACATGGAGCTCATACCTGAATTTTTCAGGGGTTTTGCAAGAGAGGGAGGCATAACACTCCATATTGCGCTTCTTGAGACCGACAACTCACACCACGCTGCGGAGGCGGTCTTCAAGGCTGTCGGCATGGCTCTCTGGCAGGCGCTTTCACCTTCGGACCGGGCACCGAGCACAAAGGGACTCTGGCTGTGATACTTTTCCCGGCGATAGATCTTTTCGGAGGCAGAGTCGTCCGCCTGACCAAAGGAGATTTTTCGACGATCACTGATTACGGGATCAGACCTTTTGAAATGGCAAAGGGGTTTCTGGAGGCAGGCTGTTCCCATATCCATATAGTTGACCTCGAGGGGGCAAAAGAGGGGCACCCCTGCCATTTACAGGTACTTGAAGAGATATCGTCTCTTGGCATGTTTGTCCAGTACGGGGGAGGACTCCGCTCAGAGGGCAATATAAGGGACGCGATATCTGCGGGAGCCGACAGGGTGATGATCGGGAGCCTTCTTTTCAGTGATGAAGACATGCCATGTCATCTGGCAAGCGAATTCGGACCGGCAGCAATGCCTGCAATAGACGTAAGAAGGGGCAAGGTAGTGCATTCCGGCTGGCTAAGTGAGACAAAAATGACACCTAAGGAAACCCTTGATCGGCTCAGAATGACCGGTTTCTCCATTTTTTTGGTGACCAATACCGACCGGGACGGACTGATGTCAGGCACCGACACCGAACTTTACAGAGATCTGGCCGAGGACAGGAATGACATAGTTGCAGCAGGAGGAATAACCTCTGTAAACGACATCACATCACTGAATGCTCTGGGGCTGGCCGGCGCAATAGTCGGCAAAAGCCTTTACGAGGGCGGGATAACTATCTCGGATGCGCTGAAAGCGGCATGCGGAAGGGAAAGATAGACAATGTCCGACATAGATATGCGTCTCGTCAAATTTGATGAAAATGGGCTCGTTCCGGTCATTGTACAGGATTCAACGACTGCGGAAGTGCTTATGACAGCATGGGCAAACGAAGAGGCCCTGAAACTGACTGCTGATTCCGGAGAACTGACCCTTTGGAGCCGCTCCAGGAAAGAGCTTTGGAAAAAGGGCGAAACAAGCGGGAATGTGATGAGGGTTATCGAACTTCGTATCGACTGCGACGGGGACACTCTGCTTGCCATTGTTGATCCTGCCGGACCCGCCTGCCATACGGGAAAACGGACCTGTTTTTACCGTTCCCTATGGGGAAAAGAAAACTCAACAGAAGCCACATTCCTTGGACGCCTCTGGGGGTACCTGAACATAAGGAAATCAGAAGATCCCGAAGAGAGCTACACGGCGCGACTCCTTGCAAAAGGGCCTTCACGGGTCGCCCAGAAAGTTGGGGAAGAAGGGGTCGAAACGGCGATTGCCGCAGCGACAGGAGACAGGGAAAGTTTCCGTTATGAGGCGGCGGACCTGATCTATCATCTTCTGGTAGCCTGCATCTCTTCAGGCATAACTTTCAACGAGGTCCTTGAAGAACTTATGTCCCGGCACAAGAAGGACGACGACCGATGATCGCGATAATAGATTATGGAGCGGGCAATCTTCAGAGCGTCAGGAATGCACTCGACTTTATAGGGTGTCCCGGGACAATAACATCAGACCCCGCAGAAATACTTTCAGCAGATGGGATCATACTCCCCGGTGTCGGTGCGTTCGGAAGCGCCATGGCAGAGATGGAACGCAAGGGACTCACAGAGACAGTCAAAAGTGCAGCCAAAAGCGGTAAACCCTTTATTGGGATCTGTGCCGGGATGCAGCTGCTATTCGAAGAAAGCGAAGAGAGTCCCGACGTTCCGGGACTGGGAGTGCTGAAAGGAAGGGTACTGCTCTTTCCTGCGGACAAAGGACTGAAAATACCCCACATGGGATGGAATTCAATAAGAACAAAAAAGGAAAGCAGGCTTCTTGGAAAGCTCTCCGGTTCACCATACATGTATTTTGTACACTCATATTATGTAAAGGCGGAAGATCAAGAGATAGTATCTGCCCTATCAGATTACGGAACAACTTTCGATGCGGCAGTTGAGCAGGAAAATCTTTTCGGATGTCAGTTCCACCCTGAAAAGAGCGGGACTGAAGGCATTTCCATATTGAGACGTTTTGCGGAACTGGCAGGAGGAAACTGAAAATGTACGCACAGAGGATAATTCCATGCCTTGATATAAAAGACGGGAGGGTCGTCAAGGGCATTAATTTCGTGGACCTGAAGGATGCGGGCGACCCAGTGGAATGTGCTGTCGCTTACGAAGCTGCCGGAGCCGATGAGATTGTCTTCCTGGACATAACAGCGACCAGCGATGCGCGAAACACAGTCGCAGATCTGGTCAGGGCAGTGGCATCAAGGGTATTCATCCCCATAACTGTCGGAGGCGGCATTCGTACAGCCGAAGACATTCGTACCCTGCTCAGGGCTGGTGCAGACAAGGTTTCCCTCAATTCTGCCGCCGTAAGGAGGCCGGAACTCATAACCGAGGGCGCTAAAGATTTTGGCAGCCAGTGCATCGTCGTCGCAATAGACGCCAAAAGAAAAGCTGATGGTTCCTGGGAAGTCTACACCGCAGGAGGACGTACTGCCACAGGCCTGGACGTCATTGAATGGGCAAAGGAAACAGAGAGGCTTGGGGCAGGTGAGATCCTCCTTACGAGCATGGACAGAGACGGGACAAAAGCAGGTTACGACCTAGACCTGACCTTTGAGGTAAGTTCACGTGCAAACATACCCGTCATAGCTTCCGGGGGAGCAGGCGACTATCCCCATTTTTACGATGCTTTCATCAAAGGCAGGGCAGATGCCGTGCTTTCAGCGTCGCTCTTCCATTACAATCAGATCCCCATACCGAAATTAAAAAAATACCTCTCAGACAAGGGGATCCCGGTACGCCTTTAACTTAGTCTTTTTTCATTCGAGCGCATACTGCAATAGAGGGTATTCCCACCCTTATTACTCCCCTGTGATTGTTCTGTGTCCCTGCAGGTTTTATAATCATCCAAGCACACATACGGGGGTGTTTTTATGAGAAGAAAAGATAAGGAAGTCACTTCGCGAGAATGGATGATGGAAGTATTGGAAAAGGGCATCTGGATGGAACTAGCGATGTCAGGAAAAGACGGATGGCCCTATGTCGTCCCGCTCAATTACGGGTTCGGAAAGGATTTCATAATTGTCCACGGAGCAAGGGAGGGTAAAAAGATCGACCTCCTCAGGGAAAACAATAAGGTCGCATTCAACGTTGCCATCGACACAGAAGTCATACGGGACGAAAATGACCCATCCGAATTCAGCATGAAGTACAGGAGCGTCTCCGGACTCGGGACTGCAAAGTTTATCGAGGATGCCGAAGAAAAAAGAGAAGCCTTGAAAATAATTATGGAGCATTACCACGGACCAAAGGAACCCATTACGGAAGGTATGCTCAAAGCCACTGCCGTCATAAAGATATCGATAACGGAAATTACAGGAAAGATAAACTTCTATCCCAAACCCTGACAGTAATTTTCTACGGTCTCTCTGCTTTAACGCCAAACTGCCGTGCCGGTCCCGGCCATTTTGTTGTGCTCCGGAGCCTCATGTTCTATACTCATCTGAGAATATTTCAGGAGGTGTACTATATGAGGAGAAATGACAGGGAAGTGGAATCCCATGACTGGATGATGGAAGTCCTTGACCAGGGGCAATGGATGGAGCTGGCATTGGCGGGCAAGGATGGCTGGCCTTATATAGTTCCGCTAAATTACGGGTTCAGTGATGACTTCATAATAATCCACTGCGCCAAAGAGGGCAAAAAGATCGACCTTCTGAGAGAGAACAATAAGGTCGCATTCAACGTTGCCGTCGATGCCGAAATCATCCGGCACGAAGAAGATCCAACAAAATTCAGCATGAAGTACAAAAGCGTATCGGGCCGGGGAATCGCAGAATTCATCGAGGACAATAAAGAAAAGAGAGAGGCCCTCGAAATAATGATGGAACATTACAGGGGACCCAAGGGACCGATGACGGAAGAAAAGCTGAGCGTTACCGCTGTAGTAAAGATCCGGATAACAGAAATTACAGGCAAGGTCAACCGCTACCCCAAACCCGAATGATAAATAAAGCGGATGACCGGCCTGCTTAAGGCGATCCTCCGCTTTATTCTTCCTTTTCAGTGCCGGGCCTTAATCAGATACAGGTCCCTCTGTCCGCTCTTTTATGTATTGCATGCGGACCTGCATTATCCTGTGGTTCCTGACCTCAAGCACATGTATGTCCCATGATCCGTAAGTTATCAGCTGTCCCTGCTTCGGGAAATCTCCGGAAAGCTCAAGGACCATTCCTGCAAGGGTATCTACATCTTCGAAGGCCGTATCGAAAGGATATGCCAGAGCATCGGAAAGCTCTTCTAGATTCACCTGTCCCTGGACAATGTAGGTACTGTCGTCCTCAGCCTGTATCTCCGGGATCTCAGTATCGTATTCGTCCTGTATGTCGCCGACTATCTCCTCTATAAGGTCTTCAAGCGTTATAAGCCCGGCCATGCCACCATATTCGTCAATTACGATAGCAATGTGGGTCCTTGATTTTTTCATCACATCAAGGGCCTCGTCGGTCTTCATCGTCTCCGGCACAAAGAGGGGCTTTCTCATCAGTTTTACTATAGAGATGTTCTTTTCGTTGTGGGCAAGCGGGCCCAGAAGGTCCTTTGCATAAAGTATCCCGATCACCTGGTCAAGGTCCTCCCTGTATACCGGGATCCTTGAATGGCCGCTTTCAAGGAATATGTTTACCGCCTCTTCTGCCATCCCGTCCTGCTCGATCGCATAAACGTCGGTCCTGGGTTCCATGACTTCAGAGACCCTGGTCTCTTCAAATGCTATGACCCCATGGATCATCTTACGCTCGTCCTCTTCAAGTGCGCCGGCAGCGCTGCCTTCGGAGACGATATGATCTATCTCCTGGCGTGATATGAGGGAGCTGTATGAGACAAGGTCCATACCTGCTATTTTCCCGAAGAGCCTGAGGACCATCCTCAAAGACCACGTCAGAGGAGTCATTAACGTGCTTATGACCCGTAGAAATGGGAGGGAGAAAAGGAGTACGGCCTCTTTTTTTGCTATCGCGAAATTTTTGGGCAGGATCTCACAGAATATTACGATAAGGATCGTCATTACAGCGACTGCCAGAGCAGGTCCCAGTGCACCAAAAAATTTCAGCGCCAGTGTAGTGGCGACTGCGCTTGCTGCGATATTTACTACATTATTTCCTATCAGGGTAACGTTTATCGCCTTGGCTGTGTTGTCTACGAGCCAGAAGAAACCCTTTCGGCGATGTGGGTATTCATCAGATAGAGCAAGTAGTTTCCCTTTTCCTGCTGCCGTTATTGACGTCTCTGTGGCACTGAAATAGAATGAAAATATCAATAGCACGACCAGCAGGATAATACTGCCGGATATGTCGGAACTCACCAACGATCGACCTCCTTGATTGATCATGAACGCAGCCCTGTGTGGCAATATGCGCTCATACGCGCATAGCATAGCACATTTAATAAGAAAACGGCAGTACCCTGATGACTGAGGCAGGGCTACTGCCGTTTATGCGGAGAAAATACCTTTTCAGGAATTAAAGATCAACAAATATTATCGCTATTTTGGGCCATCATTCCTGAATTCGGGGAAGACTTCAATTACTCTTTCCAGGATCCCGTTGATCGCGGCGATCGCGATGCCGTAATTTGTTATCGGGACATTCTCTGCATCAGCTTTTATCATCCTGGACATAAGCTGTTTTCTTGTGAACATGCATCCGCCGCAATGCAGGATCAGCGAGTATTCCTTAATGTTGGGGGGGAAATCAAGTCCTGTCGAAATGTCCACAGTCAGCCCGCTGCCCACTCTATCCCTGAGCCACCTCGGGATCTTTTCCCTTCCTATATCCTCTTCCAGAGGCGCATGGGTGCAGGCCTCGGCAACAAGCACCTTGTCGCTCTCCTTCAGTTCGCATATAACCCTTGCCCCCCTGACGAAGGTAGCCAGATCCCCCTTGTTCCTCGCCATAACTATTGAGAAGGATGTCAGGGGAACATCGCGGGGAAGGATCGAATTTACCTGCGGAAATACCTGCGAGTCCGTTATGACAAGCGCCGGAGGTTCCTTCAGAGAATCCAACAGTTTCGGAAACTGATCCAGCGTGGCAGTGAGGGCGATCCCCCTGTTGTCAAGGATGTCCCTTATCACCTGGACCTGGGGAAGTATGAGCCTTCCCTTGGGTGCCTGGATGTCCTGAGGGGCTACCAGTATTATAGAGTCTCCCCTGCTGAAGATGTCGCCGACAAGCGTCGGGCTTTCAAAATCAGTCGGCGCATTTTTTACTATTGCCGACAGGAGCTCGGCTCTGTATTCTCTTCCGTTAGCTGAGACTGCCGCAAAGGATATGCCGAGGCCGGCCTCAAGGTCCGACCTTATCTTTTCAGCCTTTTCCGGCCCGACCCTGTCTATCTGATTGAGTACGCCTACAACAGGTATATTTCTCTTCCTAAGCTCTTCGAGCCAGCCTCTTTCCAGCGATGTATCATAGGCATCAGCAGCGGAGACGATGAGCAGGGCAAGGTCTGTCCTGTCCATCATCTCCATGGTCCTTGAAATGCGAAGCCTTCCAAGATCGCCTTCATCATCAAGACCGGCTGTGTCGATCACCGCGACAGGTCCCAGAGGCAGCAGCTCCATGCTCTTTATGACAGGGTCGGTGGTCGTCCCCGCATGATCCGATACAAGTGCTGTCTGCTGGCCGGTGACAAGGTTTATAAGACTTGATTTCCCGGCATTCCGCCTGCCGTAAAAACCTATGTGGAGCCGGTTGCCCCTCGGAGTTGACTGAAGATCCATTGCCTCACCTCATTATCAGTGAATCCACATCTATCTTATTACGCTGTAGTCCGTTCTCTATCATAAATTCCTGGGTCTTCGCAAGTTCATCCATATCGCTCTTCCTGATCTTGCTGTCAAAATCATACCACGGGGTCATCATCCTGACCCCCTCCATCGGAAGTCCTGTTTCCTTCTGTGTCATCTCAGCGGCCTTATCGGGGTTCTTTTTGATCCATTCGAGCGTTTTCTTATGCGCCGTCATAAATCTCGAGACTGCCTCGGGATACTTTTGGGCAAACTTTTCCGTGGTAGCTATGACTATAGTTGCATCCACCAGGCCCTCTCCGTTTTTAAGCATGCGCGCACCCGAGGTCAGGGCTTTGTAGGCGGCAGGTCCGGCGAGAAGTGCGGCGTCGACGCTTCCCGCAGATAGCGCATTGGCGCCTGAAGAGAGATCCATCTGGACAAATTCAACATCCTTGACAGACATACCCTCTTTACCAAGGGCCGCGGCAAGAAGCTGGTGAAGGATGGTGCCCTTGGGGCCTGCCACCTTTTTTCCCTTGAGATCTTTTACGCTCTTTATGGCCGGATCCCTGACTATTACCATGAAGGCTTTGGGGGCTCTCGAGTAGATCCCTATTATCTTTACATCAAGCCCTTCCGATGCGGCAAGGATCGCTGACGTAGATCCGAGGCAGCTGGCTATGCCGATCTCATCCGCTGCAAGTGCCGCTGTCTGCTTGGGACCCTCTGTTATCTCAGGAAAGCTGAGGTTCACGCCCGGATATGCCTTTTCAAATGCCTGGTTGTACTTTGCAACAATTGAGGGGATGTTCAGGGGGGCCTTCACATATGTGATGCCCATAGCCGCGGGCATTTCAGTAGCAAATGCGAGGCCTGCTGCGACAGAAAGTATGATCAGTACTGCGAGTAATACTTTTTTCATGGAAAATCTCTCCTTTAAATTTTTTATATTTATCTATTTATCTCTTTTTTACAGATCTGCATCATAAACACAGAGTACTGTTCGATATCGGCTCTCATTCCCGGGTTTCAGGAAGTACGTCCCTTTGACATTACCGCTTTGACTGAGACAGCATTTATCTTGCCAAGCTTGCCCGTCAGAGCGCTGATCTCATCGGGCGAGGCATCAAGCACAAGAGATATGACGCTTACGTTCCTCTCCCTGTAAGGTATACCCATCCTTCCGATTATGATCCCGCTGTGGTCGTGCAGGACCTCGTTTACTTCCCTTGCTGATCCGGGGTCTTCAACGATTATCGCAGCGACCCCGATACGGTTCTCTTCCATAAGAAAAACACCTGGCCTTTCGTCCTAATAAATAGGGACCCTCCGCAAAGGCGAGGGGTCCCTGAATACGACATCAGATCAATATGACCTTTATTCAGCCCTTCCCTTTGCACGGATCATTTCCCCGCAAACAGACAGCATTTTTATATTTTACTTCTTCCTCACTGACAGAAAGACCGACAGATAGGGATACATTCTGCTGAGTGATAAATACCCTCTGCAGATATTGTAATATAACCACCTTGTGATAAAAGTGTCAATGTATTTGCCCCTACTTTAACTTATTATTCATTTTTGCTCATCTCTGCCGACGATCTGCGCTCCAAGCCAAATAGTCGCAACTTTAGAAATGCAGTATTAATACCTTTCCATGCTATAATTATAACCGTCTTAAATATTTGACATTTTGCCGGTCCACTGCGGTAAAACTAAATCGAATGCAGCAGGGAATGAGCTTAACAAATACTTGGGAGGTAGATATCATGTTGTTCAAGTGTTCAGTATGCGGTTACATCCACGAAGGTCCCGAAGCTCCTGAAAAGTGCCCTAAATGCGGAGTTGAGAAAGAGAAGTTCGCCGCGCTTACAGAGGAAGAAGCAAAGAAAGTCCTTATGTCTGTCCGCACCAACGATATCCATATGGAGATCGTAAGGCTTGCAAACAAGCTCAAAAAGCTTGCAGAAGAGGGCATCGAGATCAACCTCGATCCTCCGTGCGTAGCGCTTTTCAAACAGGCATCCGAAGAAGCCACTGTGATCAAGCAGAGAAGCAAAGCGGAGATCGCAGGCCATGTAAGCAGAGGCAAGTGGTAGGTAATATAGAGCTGACACTCTAAATGACACAAGGGGGACTCCCTGAGCGGAGCCCCCCTTGTGTCATACAATGGACTTTCAGTTATATTTTTTCAAGCTTATCTTTGAGCTTCAGCCCCTCATGCCAGGCTTTTCCAATTTCTTTTCCGACAGACCAGTAACGGTTGTCCGGCATGCTGAGACAGAATGGAGAGACCTTTGTGATGTCGGGAGCTCCCTTAGTCAGATACTTTTCTTCGGACCAGACGTTCCTGACCTCGCCTATGAAAAGGGTGTCGACGTCAAGCCGGACAGATTCGATCAGACGGCATTCCATCGTGACAGGACACTCACATATCATCGGCGCATTTTTCAGAGTTCCGTAGAAAATATCAAATTCCTTTGATTTGTCATAGTCTCTCCCGCTGACAAGCCCCATCAAGTCGGTCAGAGGCATAAGATCTACTGATGGGATGTTTATGCTGAACTCTTTGTTTTCAAAGATCCCCTCTGCGGTAAACTTATTCCCTATCGCGACACACATGACATTGGGCGAGGCATTCACGCGGCTGGCCCAAGCCACCGCCATAAAATTTGGCCTGCCCACAATGCGCGATCCGACAAGGACCATCGGCATGGGGAGTAAAAATGCATTGTTCCCGATATTGATTTTTTCCACCGTATGCACCTCCATAATTAAAAAAGAGTGTCACAGACTCTATCCAGTATAAACTTTTTATCGATAGAAAGCATCACTGGAAATAATTATCGATCCCATCTGCTTCTTTACTGCTATGATATACGGAAAATCATGCCTGCCGACAAATTGCCGGGCCGGGCAATATCAACTAAACTAAATTTTTTCATTTGAAGGTGGTCCGGATGATCGATTTCCTGATCAGCAAATTTGTCAGAAACAGCGGAAATATATCTGATCCGGCCGTAAGGAGGGGGTACGGGGCCTTTGCCGGGATCATCGGGATCATAGTGAATCTGGGCCTGAGCCTTGCCAAAATTACAGCCGGGACCCTATTCGGCAGCATATCTGTCACTGCTGACGGCATCAACAACCTTTCCGACGCAGGATCGTCCGTAGTCACATTGATCGGCTTCAAATTGTCGGGCAAGCCCGCTGACAGGGACCACCCCTTCGGGCATGAGCGCATCGAATACCTCACCGGATTCATCCTTGGGATAGTCATCCTGATCGTAGGGGTAGAACTGATAAAGTTGTCCGTAAACAGGATAATCTACCCAAGGCCTACACTCACCTCAGATTTGATGATCGCCATACTGGTGATCTCTATCGCGGTAAAGCTTTGGCTTGCAATATTTTATTCAAGGATCGCGGATATCATATCCTCATCGGCAGTAAGGGCAGCCTCCGCGGATTCGATGAACGATGTCCTTACAACTTCAGCAGTGCTTTGTGGTGTGCTGGTGTCCAGATATTTCGGATATCAGATCGACGGATGGATGGGCATAGGAGTTGCTCTATTCATTCTGCGCTCGGGGATCATGATCCTCAGATCCCTTTTGGGCCCCATTCTGGGAGAGATGCCCGACCCTGAGCTTGTTGAAAGTATAGAACGAAAGATCCTTTCTTACGAGGGAATAATAAATGTTCATGACCTTGTGGTACACAGCTACGGCCCAAACGTGCTTTTCGCCACCGTGCACGCCGAAGTGGACGCAAAGGGCAGCTTTATCAGCTCCCACGACCTGATCGACTGCATCGAGAGAGACTGTGCGAGGGAGATGAACATCAACCTAGTAATACATATAGATCCGGTAATTACTGACGACAATGAGATGAACGGGTTAAAGAAGATGACCGAAGATATCGTGAACTCTGTCGACCCTTCTTTAAGCATCCATGACTTCAGGGTGGTCAGGGGTGATACGCACACTAACCTGATCTTTGACGTTCTTATACCGGCAGACTACCATACCTCGGGCAAAAAAACCGTTCAGAAAATAGAGGATGCGATCAGAGAAAAAGACCCGACATTTTTCCCTGTTATAACAGTCGACAGGAACTATGTAACGATGCACATAAACGAGTTTGAATGAGTCAGTTCCTGCCTGATCTCTCCAGGGCCTCTGCTATCCTTTCAAGTCCTTCCTCAAGCTGCTTCCTTGTAGTTCCGACATTGATACGGGCAAAGCCGTCACCCTCGGATCCGAAGTCAAGACCCTTGTTCAGTGCCACTTTGGCCTCTCTCGCCAGGAATTCAGGGAGGGTTTTGCCGTCAAAACCGTAACCCCTGAAATCTATCCAGAAGATATAAGTGCCCTCCGGGTGGTCCATCTTTGCCTTGGGCATACGTTCCTTTACAAACTTCTCAGCATAGTCCCTGTTGCCCTCCAGATATGCCACCATTTCGTCCGCCCATTCTGCACACTTTGTATAGGCCGCCTCCATTGCGACAAGTCCCATCGCGTTGAGCCTTGAGAGATGGAACCTCACAAGAACTGACTTATACTTCTCCATAAGAGAGCTGTCGGGGATCACAACAACTGATGAGGAGAGGCCTGCGAGGTTAAAAGTCTTGCTTGGCGCGATATAGGTCAGGGTGCGCTTATCCATCCCCGGAATTGTGGCAAGGCATGTATGCTTCGCGTCGCTGAAGACAATATCCTGATGGATCTCATCGGAAAGTATAAGCATATCTTTGCATTCGGCTATCTCAGCCAGTTTCTCAAGTTCTGCCTTAGCCCATACACGGGATACAGGGTTGTGCGGGCTGCAGAATATAAGAGTACGGCAAGTCGGGGTGATAAGTTTTTCCAAACCTTCCAGGTCCATAACAAATCTGTCGTTTTCCCTTTTCAGCGGGTTTTTCACTATATGCCTGCCTGACATCTCGATTATTTCGTAAAATGGGGGGTATACGGGTGTCTGGAGAATGATACCGTCACCGGGTTTCGTGTAGGCCTCGATCGCAAAGGCAAGTCCGCCGACAACTCCCGGGGCCCAGGTAACTGCGCTTTTGTCAAAACTCCACCCGTGGCGCGTTTTTTCCCAGTTAACTACTGATTCGATAAGGCTCTCCTTTACTGTCGGATAGCCGAGGACTCCATGCTTCAGCTTCTCCTCTATCGCCTCAATCACCTCCGGAGGTGATTTGAAATCCATGTCAGCTACCCAGTAAGGGAGCAGATCCGGATCACCGAAACGTTCCCCCATAAGGTCCCATTTCATAGAACTTGTGTTGCGGCGTTCTATATATTCATCAAAATTATACTTACCCATTTGAAAGCCTCCTTAATAAGAATAAAAAAATAATATCACTAATTTACACGATGGCTGCTACAGCAAAATATAGCACAGAGGGGCAGACCAGGCAGCCAAGTCCGGTATAAAAAGTGGCTGTCATAGCCGCATAAGGTACAAGTGCAGGGTCTATCGCAGCCATCGCTGCTGATGTGCCGCTGGTAGTACCGAGCAGTCCGCCGAAAATTATTGCCTCTCTCGGCTTATCTATCCTTATTATCTTGGAAACAAGCGGCGTTATCACCATGACCGCTATTGACTTGACCACGCCGATCCCGATGGAAAGAGCTATCACGGAAGAATCGGCACCGAGCGTCGCTCCCGTTATCGGTCCGACGACGAAGGTCACTGCCCCGGCTCCGATCGTTGTGATATCTTCCGCTGAGGTATAACCACCGAACCATGCGAAGACCGCTCCGATTGTAAAAGAAAACAGAACTCCGAGAATAAGCGAAACAAGGCCTGCAAGGCCTAATCTTTTTAGTTCATTGAAATCAGCGCCGAAAGCTGTGGCAACTATCGTAAAATCCCTCATCATCGAACCCCCGAGCAGACCTATCCCGGCAAAAACCGGGATATCAGAGATGCCCTTGCTGCCGCCGGTCACACGGCCACCTACATATGCCATCAGAAGGCCGAACAGGATGGCTATCGAAGATCCGTTGAGTTTTCCCTTTGTTAAATATTTTGAAAGGGCATATGAAACAAAGGTGACTGTCCCCACAACGGCAAAGGCCGTAACGAGCGGGTTCTTTACAAGGATATTTTCCGCTGCCCCGACAAAGACCATCATTCCCGGTACCCTTCCTCCGATCTCCCCTTCGATGAAGATATCCTGCTGACCAAAGGTATGAGACAAAGGCTCAGGATCGTCAGTGTGATCCCGCAGAGGATCGCGAGCCATCCGCTTTTAACAGCCTTCACAACATCCTGTGAAGCCGACATGGCTACGACCACCGGTATATACATGTTCTGCCAGAAAGTGAGCCCGGAGCAAAAACGCCCGTTCTTCAGCGCAATCTTGACAGTCTCCGAATAGCTGCACAGAAGGAGCAGGAAGAGCATAGCAAAGCCCACTCCGCCTACGTTGGCATCCAGACCGACAAGCCTTCCCATGACCTCTCCGACAAAGAGGCCGGCAAAGTAGCACAAGGAAAGAAGAAGGACACCGTAAATGACCAAATAAAAACACCCCGGACAGAATTGTTCAAAGTACCTGTAAAACCTGGTTCACAACTTAATTAATGTAATCCATTTTCCCTGCTATGTCCAACAGAAAAAGAGATTTCCCTGATGTCACTTATCTACAACGGATATACAGCTCAACATTTCTCGGTTAAAATCTTAAGGGGAATGTTGAACAATTTCTAATATTTGGAGGAGGATTTTCATGAAAGCTACTGAGGCACTGAAACATGAACATGAGGCAGTGAAGCTCATGATGCGAATTATGGAAGCCATCTCTGCCAGAATAAGGTCAGGCATAAAAGTCCAGCGTCAAGATCTGGACAATATGACAGATTTCCTTAGGGTCTTCGTTGATCAATGTCATCACGCCAAAGAAGAAGATATACTCTTCCCGGTACTTGAAGATGCCGGGATACCCAAAACCAGTGGTCCTATAGGAGTTATGCTTGCCGAACACGAACTTGGAAGGGAATACACGCGTAACATAAGCCGAAACCTTATTAACTTTGAGGCTGCAGATAACTCCAGGGCTATCGAGCTCGCAAAAAACATGAAGGCCTACATTGAGCTACTGGATGAACACATCCTCAAAGAGAATGATGTTCTCTTCCAAATGGCAGACAAGGTACTTACTGAAGAAGTTCAGGAGAAACTTTATGATCGTTTTGAGGAGCTTGAAGAAGAAGTGATAGGGCTTGGAAAACACGAAGAACTGCACAAAATGCTCGAAAAAATGAGCGCTGTTTATCTGACCTAACAAAAGGCGGCGCACACGGGGATACGGGACAAAGGAACTATTCCAGTTTTTGTATAAAGTTCCAACAGGTGCAAAATGAGGCGTTTAAAATATGGGTCCGGGAGACCATCCCACAAATTGTGTAAACCTCCTGAAAGGTGCAAAATAGAGAGCACTGATCAGGAGGTTTTATTATGGCAAGAAGAAATCGAGATCCGGAACGGGAAGCAAAGCGGGAAAAGATGAGCAGCCTTCTCCAGGAGCTGAAAGTGAGCTCTATGGAGGATATCCATGACCTGTTCAAGGAAATGATAGGTACCTTCCTTGAGAATGGTCTTGAAGGTGAACTTGACGAAGAACTTGGTTACAGCAAATACGATTACAAAAACAAGACTACAGACAACAGCCGTAACGGAACAAGCCCCAAGAAAGTACGATCAAGCTACGGAGAGATAGACTTAAACGTTCCCCGTGACCGCAAAGGAGAATTTGAACCTGAACTTGTAAAGAAACAGCAGACAAGCATATCAGGAGACATAGAAGAAAAGATCCTCTCCATGTACGCCAAGGGAATGACCACCTCTGACATTGAAGCCCATATCCGTGACATATACGGCCTCTCTGTCTCAGACAGCACCATAAGCAGGATAACGGACAAGATACTGCCGTTAGTGAAAGAATGGCAGAGCAGGCCTCTTGAGAGCGTCTATGCGGTAGTCTTCATGGATGCCATCCACTTCCATGTCCGCAGCGAAGGCCAGATCATAAAGAAAGCAGTATACATAGCAATAGGGATAAACATGGAAGGAACCAGAGAAGTGCTTGGCATGTGGATCGGAGAAAACGAGAGCGCCAAATTCTGGCTTTCTGTATTGAACGGGCTGAAAAACAGAGGACTGGAAGACATCCTTATAGCCTGTGTGGACGGTCTCAGCGGATTCCCTGGGGCAATAGAGGCGGCATACCCAAAGACAGAGATCCAGCAGTGCATAATCCACCAGATACGCAATTCGACGAAGTATGTCTCTTATAAGGACATAAAGGTCCTTATGTCGGATCTAAAAGAGGTATACGCAGCAGTAGATGAGCAGACGGCTTTGGACAGCCTTGAAAGATTTGCGGACAAATGGGACGGGAAATATCCCAAAATATCCAAGTCATGGCAAGAACACTGGGCTAACCTGAGTACCTATTTCAAGTATCCCCTTGAGGTAAGGACCCTCATCTACACGACCAATACCATTGAAGGATTCAACCGTCAGCTTAGAAAAGTTACTAAATCCAAGACTGTATTTCCTACAGACGACAGCCTTCTAAAGATGCTCTATCTGGCAATGATGGACATAACCAAGAAATGGACCGGGCGCCGTAAGGACTGGGGTACTATCCATTCCCAGCTGGAGGTATTTTTCGAAGGCAGGATCTGAAGAAGATTCTCAATGTCATATAGTATGCGTAGCCTGACAATATGGCTATGCCCTATTGTCTGTTATTGGGTATAATTAAAAAGGCCCGGAGCAAAAACCAGCACCGGACCCATATTTCAAACGCCTCATTTTGCACCTGTTAGGACTTTACACAAAATCTAGGATAGTCCCCAGTCTTCTAACAACGTATAAAAATTACAATATGCGTTGTTGCTTTTCAAAAGAACGCTAACGCTATCTCGCCGTGTTTCGAACTCTATCGGCTGTCAGCCACACATGAACACAAAAGCAAGCTTCTTCATAACCGCGACCTTGACCATCAGTGTGATCGCGAGTCGGGGGTATCCTTCAAAAATAGCCGAATAGGCAAAGTTCTTAGAAGCACTTCAATGAGCGTTAAATAGTCAGTGGGGATCGATCTTTCCCCCACTGACTATTTTGATGATCTATCATTTGTATTTTGTAAGATCAATCTGTGTCCGAGTATTCGCCTGAATAGACTTTGATACCGGCAAGTTACTCCCACGCTTACTGTCCGATATCAACAAAGCCAAGTCTGTCGTGCCAAACTATGCCCTTTTTGTTCGTAAGTAATACATAATCCCCGGCTGCGATATAGGTATTCCGGCCAATAGGTTGTTTTCTTCCGTCATTAGTCAAAACACATCGACCGCATCTTAAATCGCTTTCAAGCCATTTTTTTTCTTGAAATACTTCAACATCAGGATGATCAAACATAACTTTATACTGCTCATGGTGACTATATTCCCACTTCTTAGGGTTTGAGTCTATAAATACAAAACCTAGTATTTCATGCTTGACTAGGTAAAGTGGATAACCATATTTATCTTTGGACTCAACATTTGTCATATACACATATTCTCCGGGATATATAACAGCTTTATTGCCATATCTTTTATCTTTGGGTCTATCACTATTATCATAAAAAGACACTATAAGACATTCCCTGGACAAGTGCATATAGGGGAACATTATTTTTTCCCCTGTAAGCTGAATCTTGTTTTCTGCCTTCTTAGGAGCGCTCACTGATGGTACGGAAGAAATTGTTTTCTGCTCTTGTTGAGTCACGGAGCCCGAAGCACTTGCCGCATTTTGTGATTGAGCGGTTTGGGTCTTTGTTGCCGGACTTACGCTTTTTTCAATCTTTGACAGGTACTTCTGTTCTATCCATCCAAACCCATATTTGGGATGTTTGACCATGACATTTTCTCCGGAACCTGTCCGGTCTGTCATTGCTACTATTTCTCCCCTTGTAACGTCTCGTGTGCTTGTGTATTTGTTATAATCATCAATTACCATTATCATGAACACGCAGTCATCGGTCACAATTTTCTTTGCTCCGGTCAACTTAAAAGGCGCTTCAACGGCCGAAACGGAAGCAATTCGTGTTGGGTTTTTCATTGGTATCCTATATTCAAAAAAAGTGTCAATGATCTTATCACTTTTTTTTGTTGAGGGATATGAGATCATGTGCTTCTGATATGTCGTTACGACCACTTCATTGCTGTTCTTATGCTCTTCAGACGATACATCAAAAAAAATCAGTTCCTCTTTGACGTTATTCTTAAAAAGCTTTGACACAAGCTGCTTCTGCTCGTTATATATAGGAGTACCTTCTTCCAGATATTTGCTGACAATTTCAAATTTGCCGTTATTGACTGCTGATACCCATTCCAGAAAATATTCTTGCATAAAGTTTTCTATAGCTTCTTCATCATATACAAACTCCTGCTGGCTGACTTGAGGAGAAGGCTTATCGGATGCAGCTTTTTTGTTGTCATGACCTACTGATGCCCAAACGACCAAGACTATTATTACGAGCAATCCTATGCCCATGAAGCACCCCAATGAAGGTCCGCTATTTTTTTTCTTTTCATTACTTTGCACTTGTTGCTCTTTTTGAACTGTCATAACTTTTGGATTGGTTGGAGCCGTCAAGAGTTTTTTGGCCTCGGCGATCTCTTTTTTTGAAGCATTGATCTTACTCAACAGATCATTATTGCCGGACTGCTGTACGGGGCTTACAGAAGGTTTTCCAATTATATCGGCTATGTTGACCCGGTCCTTTTCTGAGTCTTTTGAAATTCCTGCCGGTCCTGCAATATTCGTCCGGATCGGATCACCCAATTTAGATCCGCAATGAATGCAGTACGGCGCATTGTTGGAAACTTCTTTATGACAAACCGGGCATTGATCGTTCACTTTATTGTCGCCGGTCGATCCGGATGTTGCTGTTTTGGGAGCCGGCGGAAGATTCTGACTTGTTACCCCCTGCAAATTAAGGCCGCATTTAATGCAAAATTTAACATTTTCTGGAAGATCCGCTCCGCAGCCGGGACATTTTTGCGGAGCATCCAATTTGGAACCGCAATAAATACAGAACGCGGTACCGCCGGGAATTTCTTTTTTGCAGGAAGGACACGTATTCACTGACTTGACTTTGTCCAATGTATTATCTGGACTTGGATGTTGAGTAGACTCCCTCTCTACGCTTTGCTGCAAATTAAGGCCGCATTTAATACAAAATTTAACATTTTCTGGAAGATCCGCTCCGCAGCCGCTACATTTTTTTGCCACAGCAATGCCTCCTTTAAAGCATATCCCTCTGCTAAAACCACCGAAAAGTTTGCCCGGCTTGTTATGAAAGCGCCGTTAACGTGTCATATCGACAAAATAAACCGGTCGGTCCCTAACTTATTTCGCCACTTTCATGCTAAGGCCATGTACAGGTTTTTATGAAAACAAAAAAAGCAGCATATATTGATCAATTATTTTACTCTTATAGTGTTTTTTCACCATCTAACCAAGCTGAAATTATTGTATAGTTTGCCATTATTTTATGCCACTGCAACCAATACCGCAGACAATTTCCACTATTGCCCAAAATAACACTACTGCAGTCTGTTGAGCTATCAAGACAGATATTTATCGATCAATCATTTCTTTCATTCTTTAAATAGCTTCTCAAGCTTAAAACAGGTAAACGCATTCTGATTCTCTCAAATTATTCTTCTATTACTACTGGCAAACCGACTTTTATAAATTGTTTCTTCAATTCCTCAACATCTTTATTCTGTAGTCTTATGCATCCCTCTGTGATATCCGTGCCTATGGATCCTGGGTCATGCGTGCCGTGGATCCCGATACCGTTCCACCCGGTTTTTAGGCGAATAAACCAGGGACCGTAAGCTCCCTTTATTACACCTTTTCCGTCTTTGAAATCATGAGTCCAGCTGCCGGCATTCTGTATCTGCTGCACAGTAAAGCTGCCCTCCGGGGTCCTGCAGTCTCCGGCACGTTCTTTTTGTCCCAGATTTTTTCCGACCGCTATTCCGTAAGCTTTTATCACTTTGCTGTCCTTCATAACATAAAGTTTGTGTTCATGTTTCCGGATCTTGATCCAGGTCCCCTTTTGCTGAACGTCATCTTTTATTTTACTGACATCCGGAGAAAGAGGCTTTGTTTTTTGAGAGACTTCTGATGACACAACTGACATTGCCGAGTCCGTCGATCCCCGGGATGGCTGCGTTTCTTCCTTCACAATATCGTCCGGACGGGCTATAAATTTATACGCTGAAAAACCGGCATATATTGGTACAGCGATCATAAGCAGGTAAAAGACTATTCTTATCAGAGCCTTTGATCTCACCCAGATGCTTTTCTTCCTTTTTTCCAGCCGCATTATTTGTGCACCAACTTACTTATTAAAATGATTACCTCTTTACAAATTCGCCATAGACCCAGCCTGTCCTATTCTTGTAACTGACCTTGAACCATGAGTATTTCCCCTGTTCAGGTTTTGTGGCCTCATATATGGTCACATATTCCCATCCCGGAAATCTAAAAATAACTTTCGATGTTAAACTGGGATATTCTCTCATGTTAACGTTGGTCCCTTTGATCTGGCCTTGCTCAGAGCTTTTCTGCACCGCCAAGTTCTGGGTTCCATTGTCCTTTGTTTTGTCCGGTATCTCTTCTGCTTCTTCATCATAGACAAACTCCTGCTGGCTGACTTGAGGAGAAGGCTTTTCGGAAGCAGCTTTTTTGTTGTCATGACCTACTGATGCCCAAACTACCAAGGCTATTATTATGAGCAATCCTGCTGCCATAATCACACACAATGAAGGTCCGCTCTTTTTTTTCTTTTCATTACTTTGCACTTGTTGCTCTTTTTGAACTGTCATAACTTTTGGATTGGTTGGAGTCGTCAAGAGTTTTTTGGCCTCGGCGATCTCTTTTTTTGAAGCATTGATCTTACTCAACAGATCATTATTGCCGGACTGCTGTACGAGGCTTGCAGAAGGTTTTCTAATTATATCGGCTATGTTGACCCGGTCCTTTTCTGAGTCTTTTGAAATTCCTGCCGGTCCTGCAATATTCGTCCGGATCGGATCACCCAATTTAGATCCGCAATAAATGCAGTAGGGCGCATTGTTGGAAACTTCTTTATGACAAACCGGGCATTGATCGTTCACTTTATTTTCGCCGGTCGATCCGGATGTTGCTGTTTTGGGAGCCGGCCGAAGATTCTGACTTGTTACCCCCTGCAAATTAAGGCCGCATTTAATGCAAAATTTAACATTTTCTGGAAGATCCGCTCCGCAGCCGCTACATTTTTTTGCCACAGCAATGCCTCCTTTAAAGCATATCCCTCTGATAAAACGCTCTGCAAAAGTTGATCAGCCTCTTATGAAAGTGCTGTTGGAGATGTTATATGGACTCAACAGGCCAAACAACTCTTGATTTATTTGATCACTTTCATTTAGTGGCTATGTACTGGTTTTTATGGAAACAAAGTTTTGTCGTATTTATAACATTTCCCGATATCAAGTATTTACTTACTTGCGTGCTCAGCTTTCTGCGATTTTTGATTCTATCAGCGCGATCAAATCTTCATCGGGATCATCGCATTCCTTCGCAAACTCGAGCAGATAGCTCCAGCCTCCTACAGGGGAAGGGTCGACGCCGGCATTGATCAATGCAATCAGAGAATATGTCCTTTCGTTGTCAATTGCCCGCATAAGTGGCGAATACCTGCCTTTAGGGCAATTGACATCGGCTCCTGCCTTGCTTAATACTTCTATTGCTTCATTTTCTCCATTCAAGGCAGCTGTCGAAACGGCAGTGTTCCCAAACTTGTCAGGTTTATTCACATCGGCCCCTGCCTCTATCAGTGCTTCTATTGCATCGGGCCTTCCCTCTTCCGCAGCATATATCAAAGGTGTGAAGCCGCGATCTTCGCTGACCAGGTCAACATCTACTCCGGCTTCGATCAGGGTTTTTATCATATCTGCATCTCCGATCCGTGCTGCTGCGTGTATCAATGAATAGCCGTTTTCGTCGGCTGCGTTTAAGTCACCGTTTGAATTGGTAAATATCTTCTCCCAGTATTCCTGTCCATATTTAAAGTCGAAGTTGTCGCAATCTTCTATTATCTCTTTCCAACCATAGCCTGCCGAAGAAGACCCCGTATCATCATCTTCGTCTGGATCATGGCAACTGACCTCTGATACAGAACTAACAGAAACGACCGGCACGGCGGCAGGCTCCTCTCTGTCATGCAGCCGATGGCCGCACATTCCGCAGAAATTAGCACCTTCAAAAAGTTTTGCTCCGCAGCTGGTACAAACATCTTCCAACTTCGTCCCGCAGGATAGGCAGAACTTGGCATTTGCCGGTATTGACGCACCGCACTTAGAGCATATTTTCGACGTCATGATCCAACCTCCCGATAATATAGTTATTGGGTGCAATAAGTAAACTAATGGATGGCAAGAATTAACATAAAGAGTATCTGTTTTAATTATCACACTTATATATTTTTACTGCAATATTTATTTATATTTAAGCCTTATTTTTATTTGTAAGAAATCATTGTAATAGTATAATTTATGAAGAGCGCCTAAATATCTTTATGGGAGGGTATTTGCCATGGCAATAGCCAATGCGATCCAGAGAGGAAAAGTAGTATATGTTTACGACGAAAAAGGACACACACTGTTCACACAATCTGCCGGGAACGATCCTGACGATGGATTGAAAGGGTACACATCAGGCACGGTAAATATCAGGAGGGGCAACTTCATTTACACTTACAATGAAAAGGGGCACCAGATGAACGCAACAAATGCAAGGTAAAATTTAGGACCGGTCGTTTTATTGCTTTGATCGATCAACTTTATAAACATATTTTACTGAAATTATCGCATTTCCAATGAGCGAAGATTCTTGGATCAAGCATGACAACTTCATCGTTTTATTACTAAGATGAGGTTATTTGTTGTTTTGTCTGCTGTAAAGACAACCTACTGTTAAGATACATATCTTATATGCAAAAACTCAGAAAAATCGGACTTTCATAAAAATATCAACTAAAAATATATTCTTCTACATAAACAAAAGGAGGTTGCTGAGATGACGGAAAGGACTTGCGGAAAGTGCGGTGCTGCCCTGCCGATGGGAGCCAAATTCTGCATGGAGTGCGGATCGGAACTCCAGCCGGTGTGCGCGAAGTGCGGGGCTGCACTGCCGGCGGGAGCCAAATTTTGCATGGAATGCGGGACGCCTGCGGGAACTGCACCGGCGGAAAACAAGGATGCCAAACCCGCCGGCAGCGCTCCAAACGCCCCGACCCGGCAGGAGGAGGCAAAAAAGCCCGTTGCAAATGAGCCGCAAATGAGCGGCATAAGCGAACGGGGACTGTTCAGCACCATAAGGGAGCTTGGCTGGAAGGAAAAGGGGGCCCGTGACATTATCTTCAGCATCATCGACAGGGGCGACGCAGCAGCAATGGAGGCCCTTATGAAGTCGGAGAGATCAAAAATATCCTACACGACGCTTGAGTATGTAAAAACAGGAGGTGACGATGGCATCCCATACGCATATTTGAGCCTCCCCCCCCTTCATGCCGCAATAATAACTGGCAACCTGAAGATAACGGCAGAACTGATCAAAAATGGGGCTGACGTCAACAAAACAATCGAAGAAGACCCAGACCGCAAGGTTGGTTCTACCCCGCTGCACTTGGCCTGCAGATATTTTTCACCGAAAATCATCTTCCTGCTTCTGGACAGCGGCGCACTCTGTTACATCCCAAGAAACGACGGGAACACCCCGCTTCATCTTGCTGCTGCCAATGACAAAAACGGGGCAGTCGTCCGACGATTGATAAATGCCGGGTCTGATGTAAATGCAAAAATGAATGACGGGAGTACGCCGCTGCATTATGCTTCCCAGAACGGACATTATGACAATTTCATTACACTCGTAAATGCAGGCGCTGATGTAAAAGTAAAAACGAATGAGGGGAGTACGCTGTTGCATTCTGCTTCCCAGAACGGACATACGGATATTGTGACCGCACTCATAAATATCGGCGCTGATGTAAATGCAAAAAATAAGTGGGGTAGAACGCCGCTCCATTTAGCTTCCAATAACGGACATACGGATGTTGCGATCGCACTCATAAATGCCGGTGCTAAATTAAATATGATAGATTATGAGGAGAAGACGCCGCTGCATGAAGCTTCCTTTAGAAGACGTACTGACATTGCCATAGCACTCATAAATGCAGGCGCTAATGTAAATGCTAAAAATAAAATCGGGGAGATGCCGCTACATCTTGCTTCCATGGCTAATTCAACAGATATTCCTGTCGCACTCATAAATGCTGGTGCTGACATAAATGCTGAAGTGTATGACGAAACAGGTCACACATATACACCGCTAAACTATGCTCTCGCAAACAATGCTACCGAGGTGGCAAAAATTCTGAGAGCAGCAGGCGCAGTAAGCAGACGTTAACTGTCAACCGTATATGTCGCTTCTGCTGTCACCATGCTGCGTTAACGGAAAAGAAATAATGCACAGAAACTTTAGAAAAAGGGCTGCAAAAGACAGCCATTAAACAAAAGGAGGTTGCTGAGATGACGGAAAGGATTTGCGGAAAGTGCGGGGCTGCCCTGCCGACGGGAGCTAAATTCTGCATGGAATGCGGATCGGAACTCACGCCGGTGTGCGCGAAGTGCGGGGCTGCACTGCCGGCGGGAGCCAAATTTTGCATGGAATGCGGGACGCCTGCGGGAACTGCACCGGCGGAAAACAAGGATGCCAAACCCGCCGGCAGCGCTCCAAACGCCCCGACCCGGCAGGAGGAGGCAAAAAAGCCCCCGGCAAATGAGCAGCAAATGAGCGGAATAAGCGAACGGGGACTGTTCAGCACAATAAGGGAGCTTGGCTGGGAAGAACAGGGGGCCCATGACGTGATCTTCGACATCATCGACAGGGGCGACTCAGCAGCAATGGAGGCCATGTCCCAGGACGACATCCTGAGGGCCATATATTCCGGCCTCGAATGCATCGATAAAAACGTGGAAGATAAGGATGGACCGAAACCCTTCTCACTCACCCCACTCCACGCAGCCGCGCTTGTCGGCAATGTCAGGATGGCAGACATCCTGATAAAGAACTATGCCGGGATCAGCTCCCAGCTTGGAGGTTCAAAAGACTTTCACGGAGCCTCGCCCCTCCATCTTGCCTCCCTTTATTCTTCAAAGGAGATGGTCTCATTTCTGCTTAAAAATGGAGCCATGGCCGATTCAAGGACAAAGACAGGCAAGACCCCGCTCCATCTGGCCGTAAAAAATAAAAATGCCGAAGCCGTCATAGCGCTCATTGAGGCGGGATCCGACGCAAACGCAGCTGACAATGACGGTTGGAGGCCCATCCATTTTGCTTATGCCAACGGCAATCAGGATATATTTATAGCTCTGGCAAAAGCGGGCGCCGATACCGGGCTGAAAACGAAGAGCGGGCTCACCCCGCTTCACATAGTAACAAAAAGCGGACTGCTGGATTTTGTAGAAGGCCTCATATCAAAGGGATTTGACGTAAATGCAGCGAACGATGAGGGGTGGACCCCCATCCATTTTGCTTATGAGAACGGCAATGAGGATATATTTACGGCTTTGGCAAAGGCGGGCGCCGATACCGGGCTAAAAACGAAGAGCGGGCTCACCCCACTCCATATAACGGCAAAAAACGGACATATGGAATTTGTGAAAGCATTCATAACGAAGGGATTTGACGTAAACGCCAAGGACCTTGACGACGACCGCACCCCTCTTCACCATGCCTCTTTTAACGGCCATACAGACATTGTAAAAATTCTTGTTGAAGCAGGCGCAGATGTGAATGCAAAACGGAAGACAGGATTTACGCCGTTATATCTTGCATCCGGCAAAGGACACCTGGATATTGTAAATTTTCTTATAAATGCCGGCGCTGATGTAAATGTAAAAAAGAATGACGGTTGGACTCCGCTCCATTCTGCTTCCCAGAACGGACATTTGGATGTTGCGATCGCACTCATAAATGCCGGGGCTGATGTAAATGCAAAAAAGAATGACGGTTGGACTCCGCTCCATTCTGCTTCACTGGCTGGACATACTGATATTGTCACCGCAATCATAAATGCCGGCGCTGATGTAAATGCAAAAGAGCAAAAGGGTGGAACCCCGCTGCATTTAGCTTCCCAGAACGGAGATACGGATGTTCCCATTGCGCTCATAAATGCCGGGGCTGATGTAAATGCAGCTGACGATGACGGGTGGACGCCGCTGCAAATAGCTTCCCAGCAAGGACATACGGATCTTGTGATCACGCTCATAAATGCCGGCGCTGATGTAAATGCTAAAACTGATAAGGGGTCGACGCCGCTTGACATTGCTCTTCGAAAAAACCGTACCGAGGTGGCAAAAGTTCTGAGGGGTGCAGGCGCGGTAGGTTCATAAGCCGGCTGCGTTAGCGGCAAGAACAGAAAACACGGATGCCTCAGAAAAAGGGCTGCAAAAGACAGCCATTAAACAAAAGGAGGTTGCTGAGATGACGGAAAGGATTTGCGGAAAGTGCGGGGCTGCCCTGCCGACGGGAGCCAAATTCTGCATGGAATGCGGATCGGAACTCACGCCGGTGTGCGCGAAGTGCGGGGCTGCACTGCCGGCGGGAGCCAAATTCTGCATGGAATGCGGGACACCTGCGGGAACTGCACCGGCGATAAATGAGGATGCCAAACCCGCCGGCAGCGATCCAAACGCCCCCACCCGGCAGGAGGAGGCAAAAAAGCCCGTTGCAAATGAGCCGCAAATGAGCGGCATAAGCGAACGGGGACTGTTCAGCACAATAAGGGGGCTTGGCTGGAAGGAAAAGGGGGCCCGTGACATTATCTTCAGCATCATCGACAGGGGCGACGCAGCAGCAATGGAGGCCCTTATGAAGTCTGAGAGATCAAAAATTTCCTACACAACGCTTGAGTATGTAAAAACAAATGACGATGGCATCCCATACGCATATTTGAGCCTCCCACCCCTTCATGCCGCAATAATAACGGGCAACCTGAAGATAACGGCAGAACTGATCAAAAATGGGGCTGACGTCAACAAAACAATCGAAGAAGACCCAGACCGCAACGTTGGTTCTACCCCGCTGCACTTGGCCTGCAAATATTTTTCACCGAAAATCATCTTCCTGCTTCTGGACAGCGGCGCACTCTGTTACATCCCAAGAAACGACGGGAACACCCCGCTTCATCTTGCTGCTGCCAATGACAAAAAAGGGGCAGTCGTCCGACGATTGATAAATGCCGGTGCTGACGTAAATGCAAAAGATAATTACGGTTGGACTCCCCTATCTTGTGCTTCCAAAAATGGAAATTTGGACGTTGTTATTGCGCTCATGGGTGCAGGCGCTGACGTAAATGCTAAAGCTAAAGATGATCACTGTATTATACCTCTGCATTTAGCTTCCAATAACGGACATACGGATATTGTGACCGCACTCATAAATATCGGCGCTGACATAAATGCAAAAACTAAAGATAAGAGTACACCGCTCCATTCTGCTTCAATTGCTGGACGTACTGACATTGTCATAGCACTCATCAATGCAGGCGCTGACGTAAATTCAAAACGAAATGATGGTTGGACACCTCTGCATTCAGCTTCCTATAACGGACTTACGGATGTTGCGATCGCGCTCATAAATGCAGGCGCTGACGTAAATGCTATAAGTAAATACAGGGAGATACCGCTACATTTTGCTTCCGAGAACGGACATTTGGACATCGTTATTGCACTCATAAATGCCGGTGCTGAATTAAATATGAAAGATTATGAGGGGAGGACGCCGCTGTACTTCGCTCTCCGAAACAGGTATACCGAGGTGGCAAAGGTTCTGAGGGAGGCAGGCGCGGTCTCCTAACAACGCAAAAATAAATTGCATTATGCGTTGACGTGCCTTTTAGAAGATCTTCGAGTTTTTTCTGGTATGCTATTAACAATATAAATTTACTATTTTTCAAGGCTATGTAAGCTTTAAAAATCTATTATAGGCATTTGGTTCTATGGAATAATTTTTGCGGATTGTCTATGCAACGAACAGAAGATTTTATCAATATTAAAGGAGGGGTAATGTTATGTTTTTAGTCAATGATACTCTTGAGAGCAGGCAGAAAACGATAGCTTCTTACGAGCCTTTTGTAGGGGTAATTTTGGCAGCAATTGATTTTGAGTGGACTGTCAGGAGGGCGATCCTTGCTTTAGGTTCCAGCACAACAAAAGAGATCAAAAGCAAGACGTTAAATGCAAACTGTTCCGGACTTGATGCATACAAAAAAGCATGGAATAAAGAAGTAAAACCTTTAACGGGGAAACGACTGGATGAGATAGTACCGGAATGGCAGTATTTCAAAGAAACGGCCTACCCCTTACGCCATCGTCTTGTCCATGGTGTTGAAGGATCCGTTACTCCTCAATATGCATCTGACAGGATGAAAGCGATCCTATCAGCAAGCAAATCAATAGCCGATTTTGCAGATTCATTGGGAGAGCCTCTATATGGGCGTAAAATCATCCGAAGGAAGCCTAGAAAACAACTTAATTCGGCTAAATAACAACTTCATTTTCATTATTTTATAAAAATGTAAGTAAAAACAATTTATGCAGAAATGAAACCTGCCATCTAAACAACTGATAGATTTTTTGCCATTTGAACTGTATAATATATGGACATACTCATAAAGAGTTGCTGAGGGAAATGGCCCGATGAAGCAACGGCAACCTGCCTTTACCGGTAAGGTGCCAAAACCATCCCTAAACGGGAATGATGAGAGACTATCCGCGCTGATTTGGTTATCTGCGGCGAAGAAACATTTGCGGCCTCTCTTATAAGGGAGGCCGCTTTTTTGTTCATCATATCCCTCTTTTTAAGCCTGTATTTTGTTATTCAGCAAGTCCATGCATTTTGATTGTCCATGTATTTTGATCAAATCAAACAGAGAGGGAGTCGATATCCATGTCAGCAGTCAAATTCAATGCATATTTTTCCAACGAAGCAACCCCTTCAGAGGGAAGCAGCAATGGTTTCGGGGAAACAGCCCCGGTCACGTCAGACAGCAATGAAGCAATTCCTGATCGTATTTCCGAAGAGACCGTCCCTGAAAATGATGCTCTTGCCCGCACGAGGCGGATCGGAGGAAATCCCGGGCAGGAAGAAAGAATACTGTTCATTGAGAATTACGGGCTTATATGGGAAAACAGGGAGAGAATAATAAATGACGAGGCACTCTTTGAAACACGACTCTATTTTGCAGGGCTGTCGCTCGCTTATATAAACGGCGGCTCTCTTACGCTGGGAATGCTCCTTACGCTTTGGAACAACGGCGAATGGACCACCAAGTGCCCCTTCTGCGGCGGTGACGTGAGGATCTTTGGCTGGGGAGGGAGTCCGCTTACCGGGAACAACAAATACCATGGATTTTGCACATCCTGCAAAAGGTACAGGGATGACGCCGAAGACAATTTTTTTAAAAAAGTCCTCCCCGCAATAAAAATGATCGACGACAGGAGGGCAAAATTTGCCGGGGCTCATCCGCACAGTTCTTCAGACACTATTCACCCTAAAGTCGTCCATTACGATTTTCGGTCACTGTCGAAAAAATGGACCGAGTACGAGAAAGATCCCGAAAAAATACCGGCATCAACACCTAAAAAAACTATGCCCGAAAATCCCGAAGATAGAATTTGGTACTCCCAGGTCCAGTGGCTGATCGACCGGCTTAATGACGAAACACTGTAAGTTTGTGTGCAAAAAAATATTAAGGAGGGCAAACAATGAAAAGCATAGCGGAGAAGAACGCAAGCCAGTTGAACCTAGATAAATTCTTCATTCCGGACAAGTCAGTCTTCAAATCCGTAAGAGGTAAGACTCTCTTTTATCCGTGCAGCGGAATGGACCTGATGTCCCCCATCGCTCTGTTCTCAGATTACATTGACGACTTCTGGTTCGTTGACAGGGGCTATTTTTCACCCGGGCATCAGGACACCAGGTTCAGTGAGGAGAAATACGACAGAGCCGCTGACAGACAGCCCCCTGTACTTGACGGCATAGATGAATACGTCTTTTTGGGAAAAGACATAAGGGGGCCCGTGTCCTGGAAGTGGATGGATCCGAATATTGAACCATGCCTCGTAACAGAAAAATATCTTCACAGACCGACAGGCAGGCAGATAACGGTACGGCGGCGCAGAGGATACGGTTATTCCGCTTTTCGGACCGAAAAGGAGATCTCCCCACTGGGCGTTTTTTTCTATCGGGGCGACAGCATGGGCGAAGGCGGCAGCGGAAATATGTGGTTCAAATCAGAGAATCTTGCCGCAATATGTTCAATGATGTCTGAAGGCGGATTTATTGTAACCGACGGATCGGGCTCAGGGTACAGGTCAGTAAGAAAATACTGGTCTTACGGGGGCCAATACGATTCAATGTCGCCGGAGGAGCTGGTCTTGGACGCGAGGCCCTTTACCAGGTTCGGTTTTCGTTTTAACTGCGTCGGATATGCCGGAGAAAGATATGGCCCCACGCTTATATGGAAGGTCTCAAAGGTATAATTACTATAGTCGTTGCTGAAAAACAGCGATAGGATCAATAGGATCAAATAGCGCCTAATTGCAATGCCTGATTTTTGCCGTTTTGATTCAAATAGACGAGAATCAGGCTTGTTATTATTTGAGACAAAAAAG